>NZ_JASJVS010000035.1:0-45576 GCF_035019605.1 Undibacterium sp. 5I2
TTCGTCACCGTGCCGCCAGTACCGGCCAGGGAACCGATGGCTTGATTGAAACCACCGAGATCGAGCGTGGCACCAGCAGCAGTAGTCAGCGCTGAATTGCTACCGAAGGCATTCATGGCAGCGGCGGACAATGTACCATTACTGACCGTGGTCGCGCCGCTGTACGTATTGCTGCCGGATAGTGTTTGCGTGCCGCTGCCGACCTTCGTCAAGGCTGTGGCACTGACACCATCTTGTATCGTGCCAGCAAAATTGGCTGAACTGTTATTGCCACCGATCGTCATCGCTGCCACTGTCGCACCGCTGTTCGTCACCGTGCCGCCAGTACCAGCCAGCGAACCGATAGCTTGATTAAAACCGCCGAGATCGAGCGTGGCACCAGCGGCCGTAGTGACGGCCGAGTTGCTGCCGAAAACGTCGACGGCACCCGCGGCCAGTGTGCCATTGCTGACGGTGGTGGCTCCGCTGTAAGTATTCGCGCCGCTGAGGACGGTGGTGCCACTGCCGATTTGATTAAGGCTGCCAGTACCACTGATGGCGTTACTGACCAGCAGGGTATTGCTGCGATCAAAAGACAAGTTAGCGTTATTCGTCACCGCCGCGCTGCCCAAGCTACCACTGCTGCCACCGGCACCGACTTGCAGCGTACCGGCACTGATGATGGTCGCACCGCTGTAGGTGTTATCGCCAGCTAAAATAGTCGTGCCATTGGCTATATTGGAAACATTGAGCGCAACCGCCCCAGCACCAGCATTATCGCTGATCACGGAATTGACGGTCAATACCGAGCTCGCGCTGGCGTTGCTTAGATTCACCGCGGAAGCGCCACTACTGCCGGCCGTCAGAAAGCCTTGATTTGCGACTTGGCCCACACTCAAAGATTGCGCCGTTGTAGCGATCGCAATCGTGCCATTCTGACTGTTAGCGACATTGCTACCGATGACCAAGGTGTCATTGGCAGAGTTCTGACTCATCGCAATGGTCGATGGTGCGGTGCTGGCAGACATCAGCAAAGATTGCAGCGTGGTGACAGCGGCAGCGAGCTGATTGGCACTGCTCGCGGGACCGCCGTTTTGTATCGTCACGATGGCATCGTGTGCCGGAATATCAGGAATCACGATGCTGCCGCTGGCCGGATCGGTAAACACGTTTTGCTGTGAAGATTGTAATTGCACCAGGTAATGAACCCCGCTGACATCTTGAATAGATGCAAAGCTTGTGCCATTCCATAATGCCCCACCGGCTACCTGTGTTTGGGCATCATTGGCACCGGCGCTACTGCTGGTAATAAAACGCGCGCCACGTGTGACGCCGCTGGCACCGACAAAGTTGGTCGCGCTGTCGCTACTGAGCGCACCGAGATTGACATCGATATCTTGCGCGCCGTTTTGGCTTAATTTGAAGGTGCCGGCACCAGAATTACTGTTCTGAAATGATTCAAGCAAACCATTTGCTGTGCTGACGCCTTTCACTTCGATGGTTCCGCCCTGGAGAATCAGGCTGGAGCTGGAGGCGAGGATATTCGCGACAGCCGCTGCTGGAGCGGAGAAATCCAATAGTAAGGTGCCGCCACTGACCGTAGTCGCGCCAGTATATGTATTGCTACCGGAAAGAGTTTGGGTGCCGCTGCCGACTTTCGTCAGCGCAGTCAGGCTGACGCCATCTTGTATGGTGCCGCCAAACTTACTGGAACTGTTGTCGCTGCCCAGGCTCAACAGCGCCGCATTGCTGCCACTGTTGCTCACCGTGCCGGCGTTGCCGGCCAGCGAAGCAATAGCTTGATTGAAACCGCCCAGATCGAGCGTGCTAGCGGCAGCCGTGACGACGGCCGAATGATTACTCAAGGCATTCACCGCCCCGGCCGCCAACGTGCCACCGTTGAGCGTGGTCGCGCCACTGTACGTATTGGTGCCAGACAGCGTTTGCGTGCCGCTGCCGGACTTGCTCAGCGCCGTGGTACCGATGCCATCTTGTATGGTGCCGGCAAAATTGCTCGAACTGTTATCGCTACCGCTGCTCAGGGTTGCGGCCGTAACACCGCTGTTGCTCACCGTGCCGCCGGTGCCGGCCAGCGAACCGATGGCTTGCTGAAAACCGCCGAGATCGAGTGTGGTACCGGCGGCCATGCTAACGGCCGAGTTGCTGCCGAAGGCATTGAGCGCACCGGCCGCCAGCGTGCCACTGGTTAGCAGTGTGGCACCGGTATAGCTGTTACTGCTCGACAATGTCGTGGTGCCGCCACCATTTTGGCTCAATGTTCCGCTGCCGCTGATGGCATTCGCCACCGTCAACGCATCGCTGCGATTAAACAGCAAATTCGCATTATCGATCACGGCACCGCTACCCAGGCTGCCGCTGGTACCACCGGCACCGACTTGCAAGCTACCGGCAGTCAGCGTGGTGGTGCCTGCATAGCTGTTGGCACCGCTCAGTATCGTCGTGCCGCTACCGTTTTGCCCGACGCTGCCGCTGCCGCTGATGGCATTAGCGAGCGTCGCCGTATCGCTGCGATTGAAGAGTAAATTGGCATTATCGATCACCGCAGCGCTACCCACGCTACCGCTGCTGCCACCAGCACCGAGCTGCAACGTGCCGGCGCTGATAGTGGTGAGCCCGCTGTAGCTATTGGCGGCACTCAAAGTCTGCGTGCCACTGCCGATTTTATTCAGAGCAATGGCGCTGAGCCCATCTTGTAAGTGCCCGGCGAAATTGACCGAACTATTGTCGCCGCCCGTGCTTAACTGCGCTGCGCTGGCACCGTTGTTACTGACCGTGCCTGCACTGCCAGCCAGCGAACCGATGGTTTGATTGAAACCGCCAAGATCGAGCGTGCTAGCGGCCAACGTCGTGACGGCGGAGTGACTGCTGAAGGCGTTGAGCGCAGCGCCGGCCAACGTACCATTACTGAGCGTAGTCGCGCCACTGTAAGTGTTGCTGCCAGACAGTGTCTGCGTGCCACTGCCGACCTTGCTCAGTGCCGTAGCCGCGACACCGTCTTGTATGCTGCCGGCAAAATTGCTGGTACTGTTATCGCCGCCGGTGGTCAGCAGCGCCGCCGTCGCGCCACTGTTAGTGAGCGTGCCGCCAGCCCCAGCCAGCGAACCGATGGTTTGATTGAAACCGCCCAGATCGAGCGTGGCACCAGCGGCCGTAGTCAGCGCTGAATTGGTACCGAAGGCATTGAGGGCGCCAGCCGCCAATGTGCCGCTGCTGAGCGTGGTGCTACCGGTGTAGCTATTGCTGCTGCCCAGAGTCGTAGTGCCGCTACCACTCTGAGTCAGGCTGCCGCTGCCGCTGATGGCATTGCCGACCGTCAAGGCATTACTGCGATTAAACACTAAGTGAGCATTATCGATCACCGCTCCGCTGCCGAGACTGCCGCTGCTGCCACCGGCACCAACTTGCAGCGTGCCGGCAGTGATGCTGGTCGTGCCGGTGTAGCTGTTGGCAGCCGTCAAAATCGTCGTACCGCTGCCGTTTTGCAGCAGATTGCCGCTGCCGCTGATGGCATTGGCGAGCGTGGCGCTATCGCTGCGATTGACTGCCAAGGCGGCATTGTCGATCACCGCGCCGCTGCCGATACCCCCGCTGCTGCCACCATTGCCGAGTTGCAGTACCCCGCCGCTAATGGTAGTGCTGCCGCTATTGGTATTGCCGCCGCTCAGTATTTGGGTGCCGCTGCCAGTTTTTGTCAGACTCACGCTGGCGACCCCGTCTTGAATGAGGCCAGCGAATTCGGTCGAACTGTTGTCGCCACCGGTGCTCAACAGCACAGTCCCGGCGACCGAACTGGTGACGCTGCCACCGGCACCTGCCAGTGATCCGATGCTCTGATTATTGCCATACAAATCCAAGACGGCGGCACTGGCAAGGCTGACGGCCGAATTGCTGCCTAGGGCATTTGCTACGCCGGCGATCAGGCTGCCGGCCATCACGCTGGTTGCGCCGCTATAGGTATTGGCGCTGCCCAAGCTGGTCGAACCGCTGCCGAGTTGGCTGATGCCGCCGCTGCCACTGATCAGGTTATTGAGCACGAAGGCATCGCTGCGATTGACCGCCAAGACACCGTTATCGAGCACAGCGGCGCTGCTCACGCCCATGCTGCCGCTGCTGCCGCCGATACCGAGTTGCAGGGTGCCGGCACTGATCGTGGTGCCGCCGCTGTAGCTATTGGTCGCGCTGAAAATTTGCGTACCGCTGCCGGTTTTGAGCACAGCGACCGGCCCGGCCACATCGCTGATGCTGCCGGAAAAAGTAGTCGAACTGTTGTCACTGCCGGTGCTGAGCGTCACCGCCGCCGCGCCACTGTTACTGATCGCGCCGCCGCTGCCGGACAAGGAGCCGATGGCTTGATTGAAGCCACCAAGATCGAGCGTGGCACCAGCGGCCATGGTGACGGCTGAGTTGCTCCCAAAGGCATTGACGGCACTGGCAGCGAGCGTACCGGCAAGCACCGTCGTCGCACCGCTATAGTTATTATTGCTATGATTGAGCGTGAGCGTGCCACTGCCGACTTTTTTTAAGGCCAGGCTGGCACTGCCGCCATCGGACAGCAAGCCACTCGCCAGCGTCGAGCTATTGTCGCTGCCGGTAGTCAAGGTGGCGGCAACACTGCCGCCATTCGAGACATCGCTGTCGGCGCTGACCGTCAGCGAACCGATCGCTTGATCGAAACCGTTGAGGTCAAGAAATCCCGAAGACGTCACGGCGACGGCAGAATTAAGCCCAAACGCATTCACGCGCCCACCCATGAGTATATCGTGCAGGATCAAGGTCGCACCGGTATAGGTATTGTTGCCACTTAAAGTCAAGATGCCAGTCCCGGCACCCTGACTGTCTTGCGTCACCGAGCCACTGCCGGAAATCGCATTGGCAACCGTGACCGTATCGCGGCGGCCAAACACGACACTGCCGTTATTGATGATGGCACCGCTACCGAACGTACCGGTAGCGGTACCGAAGCCGGCGAAGAGCACGCTGCCGACACCGATGCTGGTCGTGCCGCTGTAGGTATTATTACCCGACAGCACGACATGGTTGCTACCGTTGTCGACCAGATTGCCAGTGCCGCTGATCACATTGACGACATCCATTTGTACGCCGCTGCGATTGAAACTCAGGGTGGCGTTATTCACGACTGCCCCCGTGCCAAGCGAGCCGGAACTGCCACCGGCACCGATTTGTAAAGTACCGGCGCTAATCGTGGTGGTACCGGTATAGGTATTCGTCCCACTCAGGGTTTGCGTGCCGCTGCCGATTTTGGTGAAGCCCAGCACACTCGCGCCATTCTGCAGCGCACCGGCAAAGTTAGTACTGGTATTGTCGGCACCGCTACTGAGCACGGCCGCCGTCGCCGCGCTGTTGGTGACGGTGCCGGCGCTGCCGGCCAGTGAACCGATGGTTTGATTGAAGCCCGCGACATTGAGACTGGCACCGCTGGCAGTACTGAACGCCGATTGCGCACTGAAGGCATTGGCCGCGCCAGCGAGCAGGCTGCCGGCGGAAATCGTGGTGGCACCGCTGTAGGTATTGGCACCGCCTAGACTCAGACTGCCGCTGCCGACTTTTTGCAAGGCCAATTGACCGGCACCATCTTGTAACACACCGAGATACGTCGTCGCCCCATTCGCCGTGCCGACGCTCAACGTCGCCGCCGCGCCGCTGTTGCTGACCGTGCCGGCCGTGCCGCTTAGCCCGCCCAGGCTTTGGTTGTAGCCGCCGAGATCGAGCGTCGCGCCGGCCGCCGTGCTCAGCAGCGAATTGCTGCCGAAGGCGTTGACGATGCCGCCCGTCAGCGTGCCGGCCGTGACCGTGGTCGCGCCGCTATACGTATTGATACCGCTCAAGATCGTCGTGCCGCTGCCGCTCTGGCTGAGGCTGCCGCTGCCGCTGATGGCATTGTTGATGGTCGCGCTGTCGCTGCGATTGAAGCTCAGATTGGCATTATCGATGACGGCACCGTTACCCAAGCTGCCGCTGGCGGCACCGGCACCGATTTGCAAGCTGCCAGCCGAGATCGTGGTGCTGCCGAGATAGCTGTTGGTACCGCTCAAGATGGTGGTGCCGCTGCCAATTTGTTTAAGATTTCCCTCGCCGCTAATGGCATTGGCGACGGTCATCGTATCGCTGCGATTGAAGGCCAAGTTGGCATCATTGTCCACCGCACCGACACCTAAAGTACCACTCGTGCCACCCGCACCGATTTGCAGGGTTCCTGAACCGATCGAAGTCGTCCCGCTGTAAGTATTATTACCCGCCAGAATCGTCGTACCACCGCCGATGTTGTCGTTGTTTAAAGAGACGGCACCGGCAGCGGCATTATCACGGATCACGCTATTGACGCTCAGCACGGCACTCGGGCTGGCATTGGTCAGGCTGAGGGTGGAGGCTGCGCTGGCGCCCGCGGTGAGAAAACCTTGATTCGGGGTCTGACCGATGGTCAAGGATTGTGCCGGCGAGGTCAAAGCGATCGTGCCATTCTGGCTGGCAGCAACATTGCTGCCGACCACCAGCGTATCATTGGCGGAATTATGATTCATGGCGATCACTGCCGGTGTGGTGGTGGCCGTCATCAGCAACGATTGTATGGTCGTACTGGCCGCGCCGAGATAATTCGGCGCTCCGACGGCACCACCTTCTAACAAATTGATGATGGCATTTTGGCCGCCCGAAGTCGGAATTACTTGCGCGCCACCGGCCGAGCCGGTGTAGACATTTTGCTGTGGTGCTGCCAGCGCCACCACATAATTGACCCCGGCGACTTTTTGTATCGAAACAAAATTCGTGCCATTCCACAAAACGCCGCCGCCTAGCTGAGTCAAGCCATCATTGCCGCCGAGATTAGTGCTGGTAATGATGCGTGCCCCCAAGGCCGAGCCAGTGGCACCGACAAAATTGGCGACGCTATCGACGCCGAGCGCGCCTATGTTGACATCGATATCGGTGGCACCATTTTGCGTCAATTTCATCACCCCGCCATTGCCGGAAACGGTACTGATGCCATTGAACGATTGTACCAAACCGTTTTGCCCGGCCTTGCCCTTGACTTCCAGCGTGGCCGCACTATCGTTGAATACCACGCCAGAAGTGCTGGCGATGATATTGCTCGCCGGTGCGCCGACGGCAGAAAAATCGAGCTGCAAGGTACCGGCATTGAGGGTCGTCGTGCCGGTATAGGTATTGGCACGCGTCAGGGCCGTGGTGCCGGTGCCGTTTTGGCTCAGGCTGCCGCTGCCGCTGATGACGTTATTGATTGTGATCGCATCGCTGCGATTAAAAACCAGGCTGCCGTTATTGCTCACGGCCGCCGTGCCGAGACTGCCGCTGGCGGCACCGGCGCCGATTTGCAGGGTGCCGGCCGCAATGCTGGTGGCACCGGTATAGGTATTGGCACCGCTCAAGATTGTCGTGCCGCTGCCGATCTGACTCAGACTGCCGGCGCCACTGATGGCGTTGGCGACGCTCAAGGTATTGCTGCGATTGAAAAGCAAGGCGGTGGTGTCGATCACCGCACCGCTACCCAGTGTCCCGCTGCTGCCACCGGCGCCGATTTGCAAGACCCCGGCAGAAATGGTGGTGCTGCCGGAATAACTGTTGGCCCCGCTTAGCGTGGTGGTACCCGCGCCGATCTGGGACAAGGCACCGTTCCCACTGATGGTGTTGGCGACAGTGAGCGCGTCACTACGATCGAAAATCAAGCTGCCGTTAGTAATGGTCACCGCACCGCTACCGAGCGTGCCACTGGTGCCGCCGTTACCGATTTGTAAATTACCGGTGCTGGCTGTCGTACCGCTGTAGGTATTGGCACCGGTCAAAATCGTGGTGATACCACCGATGCCGAATCTGGTCAAGCCGCCGGTGCCGGAAATGGCATTGGCCAAGGTAAACGAATTGCTGCGGTTGATAGCGAGAGTGCCGTTATCGATGATGTTGCCAGTGCCGAAGCTCGCGGTGGTGCCTAAGAGTTGCAAGATGCCGCTGAAAATATTGGTGCCGCCGCTATAGGTATTAGTGCCGCTCAAAATCTGCGTGGCAGTGCCAAGTTTAGTCAGGGCGGTCGTGCCGACACCATCCTGTATCACACCGGCAAACGAACCGTTGGCGTTGTTCGAGCCGGTACTGAGCACGGCGGCGACAGCCGCGCTGTTACTGACGGTGCCACCGGTGCCGCTCAAAGAACCGATGCTTTGATTATTGCCAAACAAATCGAGACTAGCACCGGCCGAGAGAGTGAGCGCGGAGTTGCTGCTCAAGCTGTTGGCGGCACCGCCTTGCAGCGTGCCGGCCGTCACGCTGGTAGCGCCGCTATAGGTGTTGGTGCCGCTCAAGCGCAGGGTACCGCTGCCACTTTGCGTCAATGCTCCCGTACCGCTGATGGCATTCGCAACGTTGAGCGTGTCGCTGCGATTGAACAGCAGCGTCGCGTTATTGCTCACCGCGCCTAGCCCCAAGCTGCCGCTGGTGCCGGCGGCACCGATTTGCAGGATACCGGCCGAAATCGTGGTCGGACCCGCGTAGGTATTAGCACCGGTCAGGATGGTGGTGCCGGCCCCGCTTTTAAGCAAGTTGCCGCTGCCACTGATGGCATTGCTGACCGTCATGGCATTGCTACGGTTGAGCACCAAGCTGCCGTTATCGATCACGGCGGCGCTGCCGAGATTACCGCTGGTGCTGCCGGCACCGATTTGCAAGCTACCGGACGAAATCGTCGTGGTGCCCCCATAGGTATTGGCACCGCTGAGTATCACGCTGGCGTTGCCGGCCGTGGTTAAGGCGCTGCCGGCACCGGACAGTACCGAAGCAATGCTCAGATTGCCGCCATTGGCGCTGATGGTCGAACCGCCAGCGGCCAAACCCAGGCTGCCGCCAGTGAGCGTGTAAGCACTGTTGCTGGTGAGATTATTGATATTGATCGCGCCTGCGACCGCGACGGCACTGCCACTGTTGGGCGCGATCGCCGCATTCAATACGGCATCGCTGCTGCCGGCATTATTCCACGCTGACCACGCCACCCCGTCATACCAATTGGCCGTCGCAGTATCCCAGGTGCCGCTGCCGCCCGAACCGGCGCTAGCACCGTTGGCATCCCAACTCAGTGAACCTGCACCGGCCGGCACCGTGGCCAATACGGTTAACAATAAAAGAGCGAGTTGAGCGACCGTGCGTGGGCATAACAGCGGCTGTTTTTGGACGCTACGGCGTGCGCTGGCGCATCGACCTTTCGCGTGAGAATGGGCATTTTCTGCTACCGCAACCATGGCACCGCTGGCCGCATTCCAAATCGATCGATAAACATGATTCATACGATTGCTCCGCTCTGACGCCGTGACATTTCCATCGTTGAAGAAGTCGCCAGTAAGCTAAGACTGGAATGGGCATACCGATTACGCCAAGCGCTTCCGGCTTCGTTTCTTCAGCGTCATGCGCAGAAAAATAAAGGGAAAAAATGCGCCTTCTTGTGATCAATTACATATCTTCTCGGATTGAAATTCAAGCTTAAAATCCTTTTTTATAAGTTTATAGTAAAAAAAACAACGTTATGTTTCCGGCTAAAAACTGTTTTCAAAAACTGCTATTTAAAGGCGATTCAAAATGCGTTATTTAGTCTACTTTTTTCTTTTGTATTTTTTTACAAGCTTTTTTATGATTGGCGTTCAGCAATGCATTGAGCTATTTCGGCAGTTTGTTTGATAAACAAAGCACACCATGTGGGCCGTGTTGAATGTGGTCGTTTTCTGAAAGAGGAACTAAACACCTGCTGTCATATTGTTACTTCTCCAACAAATTGGCACACACGCCGGTGTCGCCAGCATTTTAAGGAAAGCCATGTTTCATCTCCCCCTTAGCGCCAAGGCCGCAACATTCACTGAGCATTTTCTCTGTCTCACTTACCATTTTTCTGCGAGCGATTTGCGCAGACCCGCACGTCGTTTAGGATTACGGCAACGCGTGTATAACCATCAACTGCGCTGCATCGCGCCGGTCAGTCTTAGCTTGACACAGCCGCCAAGCAAGGCCTTCACGCAGATGCGTCGTGCCGGCAAGCGGCAGCTGGCATCCAATATTTCGTCCCGGCAAAATGACCTGATACTGGCACTGAAAACGCGCGCCCACAGTGCGCATTGTCTCGCCTACCTGTGCGTAGAAGCTGGCGTATGCCGACAGGTAATTCTGATCGATAGCAAGCGGGAACAAGGGACGCGCTATCGGGCCGGCGAAGCACCGCAACAACTTTCCACTAAGCAATTAGGCATCAAGGATTTTTCTACCCCGGTATTGTGTATAGAAGGTGCCGCTTATCGTTGTTTGCAAAATGGAAAATGGCAAGCGCCCACCGATTTTTACCGCGCCTTACAAGCGGCGCGCCAAACGCCATGTGATCATGCAAGCTTGCGAGCATTGCGCGCATCGATTTCTGCATATGCCGAGAAACATGAGCAGCGCCTGCAACTCGTCTTGCTCGACATCACTCAGAACACGGCAGTCGCCAGACAAAAATCCCCGCCATCCATGCTGCAACGCATACCAAGCCAAAAACCAACAAAATGCCTGCACCGCTCTGGCATTGACGATCAGTACCTCAGCGCCACGGCCGAAGCAGCAGCTTGCGCATTCAATCTGCTCAACGCCCCGCGCATTGCCTTGACCTTAGAATCGGCGGCGCGCGCAGGTTGCGGCAATACCTTGGCGATCTTGGGCATGCTGACACTGTTCGGTACGGCCGGCCAAACGCCTCGGCAACGTGGATGAGCCGTGTCCTGCCAGACCAAACGCCGCCACTTTCTGAATGAACGAATTTTGAATGAGCACGAAAGCTCATTCTGCGATCTTGGCGTCCATCTCCCTGTTAGGAAATCGCCATGATTGAATCTCTTTCAGAAAGCAGTCTATCGCCCTCCATCCGACTATTTGGAAACAGCGCTAATGCCAGTCAGCTGCCGCGCATGACGATCACGCGCATCAATAACAGTGATGTGCAGTTGTCGCATGACGCTACTGCCAGGGCGAGGCCGCAAGCTGCTATGTGGCACAGAATAGTGAATTTTTTTCGTGCTCGTAGTCTTAGTAATCTCAGCCAGGACGAGCGCTGCGTGCAGGCACGGCAATTACGCAGTCTGGAAACGGCACGCGAACAACTATGGCAAACCGATGCCGCGTTACGTCAGCGCAGCAGCCACATCGAGCAGCGCTTGCAAAAATTGGCGCAGCAATTGGAACGTTGGCCGGCAGTCAGACAGGCGCAATGCATAGAAAAAAAACGCCAACAGGCCCTGACGCGACAGCACGTGCTACTCGATCAGATCGATGCGGGCGTCGCCCGCGCCGAACTCAAGAGTCAAGTCAGGCAGATCGAACAGGCACTCCAGCATAGCGAAGAGTTCAACGATGCGCGCAGCAAAGACTACCTGAACGCGATCACTGCCTGGTTGCGCAGTACCCGCCCCGGCGAGCATTACCGCGACCTCGACGCCGCCCAAATTACTGCGCAAGAGCAATTACTCACGAGTAGTATGAGCCAAAGCGCGCACTGGGAAGCACTGCAACAAACCCTTGCCGCTGGCGCTGCCCGCGAGGCACTCGCCAGTGCGCTGTCAGCAGTACAAAAACTGCACGCGGCGCTGCGCAAAGATACCGAAAACTTACGCGAGAAATTACCCGCCTATGCTGCAGCGCAGGCCGCCGAGTTACACCAAGTACAGTTGCAAACGACACAGCTGACCCGCGCCTACCGGCGTATTGGCCATGCCATCGCTGATGCTGCAGGCAAACTACCGACACTGAGCCAATACCGTTATACCGAATTATTTCGCCCACTCGTACAGCGCGCCGAAGACTTCGATTATCTGTGCGCCGGGGCCTTGCACTGCTGGCATGGGTCGATCTGGCTGCAAGGCAATAACGCGCCGCTCACGGCCGCGCTCGCCGATTTACGCCAGAGCCACCGACTCTCCCTGCCCAGCTGCGCGACACCATGGAGCAGCACCACCTGGGCCGGTTTCGGCTTGATTGTACTGAGCCAGGTTTTAGCGGCCGGTGCCAGCGTTGCCGGGGCCGCGCTGACGGGCCAACAGTTGCAAGCACACAGAGCGACGCGCGAACGAGCGGTCAAAGCGGCGTTTAACCACCAACTCGCGCCGCTGGAGACGGCCAGCGTGATCAAACAACTAAGCCAATTCGCCTACCAACAATGGTTGACTCGGCAACGCACCCATCCCGATCAAGAAACCATCTTGGCCTTCCACAGCATCGCCCAGGAATTGATCGCCGCACAAGCTGATTCTTTACAACAACTGCGCGAACAATGGGAAGCGCAACACGTCACTATCCCGCAACAAAGCTACCCGGCGTTTCGTCGCAGCTATCTGCGCGATACTAATTTACAGCAACAGACCGCCGCGCTCATGCACTTCCAATGGCTGAGCCAAGCACTGCTGGTGCCGCCCTTAGACGCAGCAGACAAGTCAGCGGTACCATCAGCCCCTCAGGCCCAGACTGTCGCGGCCAGCAGCAGCGCCTTAGCGGGTTTGAGCCTGCCACTGGCGCTGCTGAGCTGGAAAAAAGCCACCTCACCGTTGGCTTTGCCTGTAATGGCGTTCATGTCCCTGCTCAGGCAACTGCAAGCGGCGCAATGTCAACGCCAGGCCAACGAGGCCGAACTTGAGGCCGCCGCAGCACAGCGCCAGCAGGATCACAACTACGCGCTCGAACAACTCGAACTCACACCGCCATTGAGTGAGCGCGTCATCGACTTTACCCAAACCCGTTTCTGGCGCGACTTGACCAGCCTGCATGTACGCGATGCCGAATTGGTTGGACTCGATCGTCTGGCCGACGGCAGCATAGACTTTATCCATCAAGGCAGCGATGGCCAACAATTTCACCGCGTCGTCACGGAAACGGACTTACTCAATTCGGTCGGGCAACACCGCATGGAAGGCTTGACGCGCGATTTCAGCAGTTCGTCGCCAGCGCACGCAGCACCGCTGAGCGGTCTCTTGCGCATCGGTCAAACCTTCTACGATCTGCGCCAAATTGAAGACAGCGCCGTCACCGGGCTCAATTCCACGGCCTCAGCGCTGGCACTGATGAGCTCAGTAGCCGATTTGAGTGAGCACTATATCCAACTGAAATTAATGCGCCAAAGGCAAACCGTTGAACCCGCCTTGGTCCATGAGTCTGCCAGCTTGGCACGCTGGGAACGCGTCGGCCATCACGCACAGCGTTTGAGTCAATTATTGAGCGGCACGCAGTTGGTCGATGCTTTTCTGAAACTCAAGCAAAGCGCGGACGAATTACAAAGCGGCAATTTATCGCCACAACAGCAGCAGCGCGCTTGGGACAGTTTCATCAGCGACGGTTTCGGTAGCGCGCTCAATGTCGCGGCCATGCTGGCGGCCGATATCAATCCGCTGGCGTTTGCCTACCAAGCCGGACTGGAATTCCGTGATTGGATCTACGAAATCCGCGATATGGCGGCCAAAGCCAACGCCGTCTGCGCCGAACTCGAGACCGTTTTTTCTGCCTTCGAAACACCACTGGCCTTACAAGAAACCACAGCACATGGCTTGGCCTCGCTCGCTACCAACGCGCAAGCACCGGTCAATTGGCTGGTAGTCGATAAAACCAGCTGCCGCTACCGCCGCGGTGCCATTTCCATCATGCAAGGACTGGTCGCCGAAGACCTCGCACGCAGCGTCGTCAACGAACCGGATTTTCTCTCCACGCTCGTGTATCTGCTGTCACCGATGCAATGGCTGGCCCATCAACCTATCGAACCGGCGAATGAATTAATGCTGGAACGTAAGTGGAGCAGTGCCAGTGCACAAAAGTCGCCAGCTTATCTTCGTCAAGCCTTTCGCCTCGACCCGCCGTTACAGCGTCCGCGCAGCCCGTACCTGAGCCAAAATACGCCGCTCCCCTTGAGCGAAGTCTTGCGTCTGTCGGACGGTGAGCGAAGACTCGCCTTGCCGGCCGATCACAGCTTAGTGACGGTCCAACTTGATCTCGTCCCTGATCAAACTCTGGTGCCGATTCAGGGCGATTCTTATCGCTACCATTTTCTGTATGCAAATGACCCGCAGCGTGCCCAGTTTGTGCAACGTTACGGGCGCTACTACAGCATCAGCAACGCGGTGTTTTATAGTACGGTGATACAGTCATTGATACGGGTTGGTCATCCCACCAAAAAAACCGTCATCGCCGAAACACCCATGCTATTGCTGCCAAAGCCCAGCAATAACAGCGCCCATGCCGGCCTGTGCTCTTTGCATTATCACAGCACGACGCCACTGGCCACCACACTCTTGCTGAGCCCGGCACTGAAACAGACGGCGCTGAGCAGCGCAGGGGGTGCCATCGTACTGCAACTGACGCTGGACCGCTTATCACTCGGCAGCACCGCGGAACGGCTGTTGTTTTCCATTTCCCCCGAACAGCCTTCACAATTGACCATAGAGCGCGAAAATGTCTCGCTGCCGCGCAAAGAATTCGAGATGCTATGGCGGCAAAGGCTGGATTTTTTCGTTGAGCGTTGGAGCAAAACCAGTCAAAGCACGATCCGTGCTGCCGATCTGCGCATCAACAACAGCACCCTCGATGTCTTCTTCGCTACCGAACTGTATCCCTTGTTTGCCGGCGGCCCCGAGGAAGCATGGTCACTAGATATTCCAGCCCATCGTCGGACGCAAAAAAAAGCCTTGTTACGCACCCATCTCGAATATGAAGAAGTGTTAGTCAGCGCGGCGGACATCATGAGCTTGATCAAGCGTTGCCATCAAGATTTTCTCAGTGCTTACCGTAGCACCCAAATTTTTCATCTGCACGTTGCCGACCTCAGCGCCAACACCGCGCTGCCGGCCGGCTTGGTTGCGGCCGATTTCCCGGTAGTCATCAATCATGCCGGCTTAAGTTTACGTCGCGAAGTAATACAAGGGCGTTGGAGCGACGACATGAGTACCAGTCTGCTGCTACCGCCGGCGCTGCCGCATGTGCCGCCCGAGTATGTACTGCGCGCCGCGCGCGGCGATGGTCGGCGCTGGCTGGTGTACCGCCACAGTAGTGGGCAATGGTTCGACCATGACGGCCAACAGCGCAGCGTAGCGTTGCCGGCGCTGCCTTCCTTGCGCTACCTGCAGGTGTGCGCCCATCTCAACGATGTGCGGGCCGTGCGCGCAGCATGGCCGCAACTGCAAGAGCAAAACCGGCAAGGTGAACATACCCCGCACGTCATGCTCAACAACGATGGCCGGGTCGCACTCGCCTATCTGCAACGTGAACCACTGAACGATGCCCGCGCCGAAGAGCGCCGCCGCTGGGATAGCGCACTCGGTCGGTTTCCACTCGATAGCGCACTCGCCGCGCTGCTACCGGCCGATTTGCAGCGCGGCGCAGCACGCAATGCCAGCAGCCCGCTCGACGCGGCGCAATGGCAGAAAATCGATCGTCAACTGGCGCTGACCCAAGCGCGCTTGGAAGATTTTGTGGCCGACCGTAGCGAACAAACCGGTCTATTCCAACTGCAAGCCACGGCCACGGCCGAACGCGAGGTGAGGCGCATCCACTGGCCGAAAAAAAACCCCATGCCAAGCCCGGCCACACTGCAGAGCGCCTTACTGGCCGCGCCGGCACCACTGGCACAGGTACTGTGCGTGCACTGGTTTGAGCCCGACCGCGCCGTCAACACTGCGCGGCTGTCGCTCTATGCGCCCGAAACACAGCATTGGCTGACGCTCGAAGCCGGTGTGGCGGCCGATTCCTTGCGCTATCTCGGCAGCACAGACGAACAGCATTATCTGGCAGTGCGAGAAAATCACTTGCTGCGCTGGACCGTGAATCAAGCCAGCGCCCTCACCGACGTCTTGACGCCGGCCTTTTTCTCTGGCTTGAAACTCCACAAAGGCTGGTTCAGCTTTGACGCCGCCATCGGCCCATGCTGGGATAATGGGGCGGCGCAATTACTGCCACTAGGTGACGGTCTCTGGCGACTTCAGGAAGGCAGCACGCTCCGCACGCTGCATGCCAACAATGCGACAGCGGCCACACCCGCCGAGGCACAGCGCAGCGCCGCCGCGGTCGCCTTGCGCGATCTCAGCGCCTACCGCGAGCTCCTATTGAGCGTGCGTGATCGCGACATGCGCGCTGCCAAGCATGACGGCATCGATGTCCAAGGTGTCAGTGAAATTGCTCAACGCTTGCACCGCGTGACGCTGGAAGTGAGTCGACTATCGCCATTGAATCAAGCGCTGCGCCCGGATCTGCCTGGTAGTCGGTATTTCAGTGTGCGCGCGCTGGCCAGCCATTACCAACTCGAGCAAAGCGCACAGTTCAATGCCCGCTTAGCCGATCTGGCGCGTCACCTCGAGATCTATCAAGAACTGCACGATCAGCGGCCGCAGTGGCATGCCGATCAGCCCAGCAAACCGGCGCTGCGCTACGACATCGAGGTCGACCAGGCCTGCGCCCGCATCGCCGCCTTGCGCTGGCCGCAACTGAGCGATGAACGCGCTTTGCGCGCAGCAGCGGCCAGCTATGTCTGCCCGCGCCCAAACTGCCTGCCGGTGCTGGCCCATTCCGATCAAGATCCGGCGCATGGCGTGATCTGGCGCGCGGCAACAGGCGAGAGCTTACATTGTACCGAACCCAGCCAATTCATCAAGACGCAGCAGCAGCATTGGCTGATGCTGCGCCAAGCCAGTCCAGACAGCCAGAATCAACCCAGCGCTTGGCTGGAACTGTATCGTCCCGCGCGCGACATGCCGCCGCCAGGCAGTCGTTCGCAGGCGCGTTTCGCGCTCGCGCTGACGCCAGCGCAAGCACAACGATTTTCTGGAATGCAATTTCAGCCACTGCCGGTCGAGGGTGAGGCTGGTTTACTGTGGATCAGCCAGGCCGGTACCGGTGGCTATTTTTATCTTTCTTTCCAACAGCAACTGATCGCCATCCCGAGCCGCTACGCACAAGGCCAGTTCGCCTATCTGGGTGCGAGCACGCATCCCGGCGACACGGCGTACCAGCATTTGCTGCGCCATAGCGAGAGCGGTGATGTACTCAGCGTCGGCGAAGGGGACGTCGGGACTCTGATGTCGGGCGACTATCACATCGAATTACGCGGTCATCGCCGCACGCTACGCTGCAGCAAGCGCAGTGCCGAAGTGACACTCTGGAGTGTCGACGCCCGCGAGTCTTTGCATATCACCCCCGGCACTGAACTGTTTCGCATACCGAATGATTTGGAAGGAAAATTCATCTTCCACAATGCACCCAAATTGCCATCCGACTTGGTCGATCCGGCCCCTCTGCGCTTACACCTGGAACGCTTGCCCGACTACCAGTTTTATCTCGGTACGCGGGGTAACTTACAAATTCGCAAGAATGACCGGATGACCCTGGCGATTCCGATTTTCCCGCCATCTGGAATCGAGATCAATGGACGGCGTTACCCAAGCATCGGCAGTCTGTTGCAACGGACGAAACGTGCCGATAGACAAGACCATCTGCTGCTACAAGAACGCTGGCGACAAGCGCAGTTGATCGATGGCCTGCGCCACGCCGAGGCAGCGGTAGTCTATGATCACATCAGCGGTGCCTTGCTGGCCGCCACCAGGCCAGATCAACCGCGCCTGCTCGGCCATCTGGCTGATCTGCAAGTCAAGGGGGACGCGCGTCTAGTGTTCACGATGGGCCGTGGCACCGGCTTCGATACACCCTTTCTGGCCAACGTAACAATCTACGAAACCATCGCCGCACCTGGCGCGACCCAGCGTCTCAGTCGTCACTTGATTGAGATGGCCGGCGGCGGCATCGCCGGCGAGCGCGATTTCCTGTTTGATCTCAGCCATTTTTCGCTTGGTCAACACCTCCATTTGAACGTGCATGGCGAACAATTCGTGACGACGCCGGAATTTGAATGGCAAGATAGCGCGGCAGCCCGCTATCATTGGCTGGAACGGCAGCAGCGAGCGCGTTGCAGCTTTGTTTTGCCACAAAACAGCACCCTACGTTTGACCCGCAGACGCGGCGCGGATCAACATGGCATGGAATTGGTGAAGGCGGAAGTCGTGTCCTATGCTGGCGCGCAAAACCCGACACAAACTAACACACAAACGGCAACACAAACGGCAACACAAACAGAGCGAACGCGCGGGAAACGCGCCGACAAACCTGAAGCGGCTTGCATCAACCCGGCCAGCACCAGTCGTTTTACGCGTCTGCGCCAACAACTGAGCTTCGGCAACGACCCCTTGTCGGCATACCGCTTACCGGCAAGCTGGAGCGAGGGCGACAATCTGCAGCGCAATGTGCTGCGCCTGCAGCATGAATTCGAACAAGCCTTCGATGTAAATATTGACAAATACCACGGCGATCCCGTCCTCAGCAGTTGGCATCGCCAACGTGAGAAATTACTCAGCGATGCCAACCGTTACTTTGCTGCATCGCCGCGCCTGCACCGTCCTCCTTACCCGCACACGCCCGGCACCATGGTCAGTTTGGAAGATCTGTTTTCTGGCATGTTACACAGCGCGCCCGGTATCGTGGTCGGGGTCGAGGCCTACCACCCAGCCAGCGCCTTGGAATTTTTATACCATAATTTACCACGCTTGCAACAACACGGCGTGCGCCGTGTCTACATACAAAGTTTGCCCGCCGAACAGTTTCACAACGATTTACTGGCCTACCGCAAAAACCTGGCGGCCGGCATGCCACCACGTATGCTCTCCGCCTTACAACGTAAAGATGAGGATTTACTGCGTCAAACTGCTCATCCTGAACAGGCGTTTCGCCCCTATACGATGACAGTCGCACGCGCCACCGAACTCGGTATGCGCATCCACTGTATGGATACGCTGGTGTCGAGCGTACCAGACCGCTATCGCCCTAGCGCCTTCACCTCCGGCCGCGGACAATCCAATATGCTGCGCCATGTGTTTGCCACCTCAGACGCCAGTTTTGAGGAAACCGTGGCAGATCTGAAGGTCAGCAATTTTCTATTTCAAACCGCGATCCACAACACCCTCAAAGGCCATGAGAAATTCGTCGCCCTCACCGGCGAAGCCCACGTCAACACCATGACTTCCGAACGTTCTGACAGTAGCGGAGAGCGAGTAGAAGTCCCTGGCTTATCGGAACTGACCGGGGCGATCGCCTTACAGATTCAGCCACGCAATGTGTTTCACGACCGCGTGGTATTAGTCCATCGCAACGACAAAGTGACGCCGGCTTCGTTTTCCTCCTTACGCAGCCATGAGAGTGCGCATTATCTCAGCTACGATTTTATTCCTAGCTCGCCACGCACGATTGCTGAAACCGCGCTGCGCCGCTCCAACGTTGCGCCAGCGTATGCCGTGCTACAACCTGATGCAACCCAGGGCTATGACTTGATCTGGAACGAACTCAGCAATGATCGCTCGGCACCACCGGTGATACGCCGGGCACCCTTGAAGATCGATCAGTTTCAACGCTGGCATATCGATTACCACCCGTGGCGCAGTAAACTGGGCGCGGCACAATATGATAGCGGTTATGTCGATCGCCTGACATTGGAAAAAGCCGTTGCTGAAAAGCTGCGCATGAAACCGGTAGGCATCAATTTTTCCGATGTCAGTGGCGGCAGTCTCAGTCTCGCACTCGCCCGCTCGCTCAATGGAGTCGGCTATCTGCGCGGTTCAGAATTAAGCAATATCAATCTCAAAGGCATGGATTTGCAACATGCCGATCTGCGTGCGGTACGCTGGCGCGATGTCGTAATCGACATGCGCACGCGTTTTCAAGATGCCCGTTTCGATGCTTACAGTGAGATCGATTTCGTCTGGCCCATCGTCAATGAAATTGCCGCGCTTCGCCATATCAATGAACAGCAACGCTTGCTCGACATACATTTCCATCATCTCGCCAACCCTGCTACCGGTTCACTGCTGCGCGCCATCGATCACATTGCCGAGCCTAAAATCAAAGTGCCGGCCATGCGTTCCTTGTTAGAACACTTGATGCGAAAAAATTTGCCTTTGGGTCCGTATCTCGATTCCTTTTCCGATGTCTTGCTCAAAGAAGACGATTGTTATATGCAAGATCCGATGGTACTGCGTTTCATCGAAAGTCAATTACTGCCACAAGCCATACTGCAAGCAGAATCGACCTTACTGGAAAGTAACAACCGACTCAAACTGCAGGCATTGGCATTACATGTAAGAACAGAAATGAACAAGGAAAATTTCGTCTTTCAACACAGTGGTTTGATCAATCAATTAATCGTGCGCGGACAGGCTGCCAGCCATATCGGTCTGCAAGATTTGTCACGACAAATTGCGCGCCGCGCTTGGTTGCAACTGCCCCCAGAGACCAGAGAAGAAATCAGCTTGATCATGGATCCCGGCGACAACCCTGACTTAGCGATAGAACAAACCGTGCGTGTTTTGAGCACCCCTTCCGGGCGTTTGCTAGTCAGCTTACCGGCTGCGCATGCGGACGGCCTGCTATCGGAAACAGTCCATGATGATCCCGAGCTATGGAAAAATTTTGCCTATTTCGGACGTAGTGAGAATCATGAAGCTTTTCAAAATTTGAGTCCGGCGGAAAAATCTTTGCTCGGTACCGATGAAGCGGTGTTTCATCAATTCCCGCTATTAGGCCGTATTTATAGTCAGACACGGCAACAAGGACGGCGTTTGAGCTTCATCGATTTACTGCAGTTGCCGGAACAATTCAAAACTGACTTGATCGCGGCGATGCAGACTCCCAAATATACCAAAAAATATCTGACTCAGCCGGACATGGCGCTGCTCAGCGATCGCTTTGAAACCATGATTCTGCCGCACGCCGATCCGGCAAAACGGGCACGGCGCCTGCTGACCCCGGCCTTCACACAGCAAGTGCTGGAGAATTTCCTGATGCAAAACAGCCCAGCGACGGAACAAGGGGCCTTGCTGTTCGGCTTGGCCGCGATGCTGACCCACGCTTCTTCGAGCAGTATCTTCGGTGTCGAATTCGAGTCGCCGTTACCGCTGCGCGGATTGGCTACGGCATTTCTCAACACTGCGGCCAAATTGAATCCGGCCGTACTGCCTGACCCGGCCAGCAGCAGCATCGCCACGCACTGGGAAGAAAAATTACTCGGTATCGATGGTTATCACAGTTACTCGTGCACCGCGCAAATCAGCGCCGCAATGCGCGAACAATTGCTGCACTTACCGAAGAACGAGCGCGATATTTTCTGGCGTGTGTATCCCTTGCCTTGGGATCATTGACATCGCGTAAACGCCGACGCGCACACCGAAGTAGCTGAGTATTTTCTGCAAGTTACAGCGAAATGATACTGCCATATTGTCGCCTTGTATTTATACCAAAGCGCCGACTTGCTCTGCGCTTTCCTTACACTTGCCAGAGGATTACATGCTTAAGCCGTTCCCGCGCCGCAGCGTCTTGCCCACAGCGCCAACACCACAACAGCTATTGACGACACTCGCGGCGGGCACTGCCGCCGGCGGAAAATATTTGCAGCAGTTATTGATTCGTGTCAGCAACAGCGCCTTTCCTGTCAGCGCCCATGCAACAGCCACAGGCACGGCCGCCACTTCGCTGACGGCGCGCCTGTTACAACGCGTCGAGCGCCTTTTCACCGGCAGCCAGCACGACACCAGCGCCACCGTCGACGCTGCGGCAGAACGTCAGCATGGCGTCAGCGCCGCGCTCGCCAGCGGCTCGGACTGGAGCACCTTGCTACCCCGTTTGGCCGTCGAAGTCGGGGTTTGCCCGGGCTTACTCGTGTTGTCGCAACATAGCGAGGAGGCGCTGCTGCTGCGGCCCGGCGTCACACCCGTCCAGCTCGCGGCCGGCCAATGGCGCGACATCACCCTGCCCTGCGTGCGTGAGCACCAGGCCGGCTATCGCTATCTGCAGCAAGGAAAATGGTGCGACAGCCCAGACTTTTATCACGCCTTGCTGGCCGCCCAAGGTCTGACACCTGGCCGCACCGAGCAAGCGCAGTTACGCCAACGCGTCTCTGTCCATGTGGCGCAGCACTGGCAGCATCTCGGCAAAGATTTTCATGGTCCGCTGCCGGCTGACGCCCAGGCACAGGCACGGCTGCGGCGTCGTTTGGAACAGGAACGCGAACAGCTGTGGCAAGATAATCACGTCTTGCAGCGTGATTATCATCGGGCCCGCATGCGACTCCAACACGTCTTGACGCAGATCGCACGTCGGCCGGCTACACGCACTGCCGTGCACATAGACAAGCGCCGCCAGCAAGCCATGGAACGCCAAGCCACACTGCAAGATCAGCTCGATGCCCAGCTCGACCGGACAGCGCTGAAGCAGCACCTGCATACTTTGCAACAAGCGCTGCAGCGCCATCACGCTATCCTCACTGCCGCATTCGGCAGCGCGGGCATCGAGGCCTGGCACAGTTTGCGCCTCGCCCTGGCCGAATACGTGCGCAGTACCCGCCCCGGTCTGAGCTACCGCGACTTGCATGCCGACCAAATTACCGAGCAGCAAGCCTTACTGGCGCGCTGCGACAGCCAGTTAGCCACGCTTGCTGATGCGCTCGTCGCAACCACTGCGCCACCGGCGCTGCGTGACGTACTGCAAAGCAGTTTGCCGCCATTGCGTGCGCTCACCAGCGCCTTGGCGGCTGATTTACAGCGGCGACAAGCCACGCTGCCCGCCTTCGAAGCGGCAGTCGCACAAGAGTTACGCCAAGTACAAGCGCAGATCCACAATCTGACGCCACTGTATCGTCGCATCGCCCACGAAGTCAGCGCCACCGTGGCCACATTGCCGGCGCTGACGAGCTTTCAGTATACGGCCTTGCTGCAACCAGCCTTACAACAGGCGCAACAGCTCGATGACCTGTGTGATGGCGCATTAAGCCTATGGCATGCCGCCGCTTGGCCGGCACAGGGAGACTTGTTGTTAACCCAGACTTTTGCGACACTGGAACAACCAGGGCGTATCACAGTCGCCGCCGTCGAACCCGACTTCAGTCGCGCTACCCGGATCGGCCTGAGCCTGATTCTGCTGAGCCAAGCGCTGAGTCCGCTGGCGACCTACGCCAGCGCCAGACTGGCCGCAAGCGATTTGCGCATGAGTACAGAGCGACAAGAAGACGCGATCAAGGCAGCCTGGAATGCCAACCTCAATCCAATCGACAGCAGCGCCATCATCAACACCCTGAGCCGCCATGCGTATCAACAATGGCTGACGCAGCAGCAGCGCCATCCTGAGGAAAGCAGCCGCAGTATTTTTTTGGCCGCAGCAGAAAGTTTAATCGCCGCCCAACCTCATTTACTGCAACAAGTACAGCAACGCTGGCAAGCCCAGCATGTGCAGGTCAGTCCGCGCTCTTATGCCCAATTCCGCGCCGAGTTCCGGCAAAATGCTCGTTACGTACCAGTACCACAAAGCGCCTTGCCTCAAGAGGAAAGCCAAACTGCCCCCACGCTAGCGCTGTTCGATTGGCTGGCCGCGCACATGATCCTACCCTCGGCCGAGATAGCGCTGGATAGCGCCAGCAATCTGCTGGCGCTTCCGCTGCTCGCCATGACGCTCAAAAAAAGCGGCACCAGCTCGTCCGACCACGCCGCTGCCATGTTGACGATATTCGGCATGCTGAACATAGCCAGCCGTTCGCAAGCCAGTGTTTGCAGTCCAACCCCAGAGCAAGAGGAACAACAGCAGCAGCAGCTACGCGAACAAGCGCAACTACGCGCACAGGCGCTGGCACAGCTTGAGCAAGTCGTAGCGCCCGGCGCCAGTGTCGCGGCGCTGACAGAGAGCCACTTCTGGCAGGCACTGCCATTTCTACAGGTGCCGGCCGCTGAACTCATAGAGATCAACCGCGCGCGCGCCGGGCAAATCGATTTTCTCTATCAACATCAGAATGGCGATCTCGAGCACAAGCGTTTGACTGAACAGGAATTACTCAGCGGCGTCGCTCAGGCTAATTCACTGCAGCGTAATCAGGGAACCAGCAGTTCATTGCACGCAACGGCGCAACGATTGCAAGGCAAATTACGGATTGCCCAAGTGGTATTTGATATCCAACAAATTGAAGACAGTGCCGCCACTGCTTTGAATGGGACCGCAGCCGTCTTGGCCATGATGAATTCCGCCGCCGATCTGACGACCTACTTTGCCGAACTCCAAACCCTCAGCCAGCAGCCCGGCAT
The DNA here is from genome assembly GCF_035019605.1 of Undibacterium sp. 5I2. NCBI lineage: Bacteria > Pseudomonadati > Pseudomonadota > Betaproteobacteria > Burkholderiales > Oxalobacteraceae > Undibacterium > Undibacterium sp. 5I2. Next base: position 24,165 of record NZ_JASJVS010000035.1, read on the forward strand.
CACCTCTGCTGCCATCTCACGCTGGGAAGCCGTGGCACGCCACAGCGCTCGGCTGGCGCAACTGCTGGCCGCACCACAATTGATCGCTACGTTCATCGATTTGGAAAGCCGCAGCGAGAGTTTGCTACGCAACGGGGAACCGGCCGATCAACAACACCGCGCGCGCGACACCCTCATCAGCGATGGCGTCGGCACCCTGACCATGCTCGCTTCCATGGCCGCACAACGACTGACACCACTGAGTTTCGCTTACCAATATGGCTTGGAATTGCGTGACTGGCTATACCGACAATGGGACATGCGTGCCAAAGCCAATGCCGTCTGCAAAGAACTGACTGGCTTGTTTCAAGACTACGAACAACAATTGAGCATACAAGAAACACCGCAAAACGCCTCGATACAGATCGCCAGCACCTGTGCCCAAGCCCCGGTCAATCTACTCATCGTCGACCAGACTGGCCTAGGCTACCGCAGCGGCGCGCTCTCCATCATGGAAGGCGTGATCGCAGAAAGCGTCGCTCGGCGTGAAGTCGAGCAAGCCGATGTCTTGGCCACCTTGCTCTACGTTTTTTCTCCGCTGGAATGGATCAAGAGCCGACCCATCACTGCCGCTCAGGAATTTTTACTCGAACAACAATGGACCCAACGCCTGCGCGGCCGCGAACCGGTTTATGAGCGGCAAGCCTTCCGCATCGACCTGCCCAGACTGCACCCAGACCCCCCCTATCTGCAGCAAAACCGCGCCAAATCCCTGGGCACGATCTTGCGTCGCCCCGACTACCTGCGCCAGCTCAACTGGACCAGCAGCGCCGCGCGAGTGGTCGGACTCGATCTGGTACCGGAGCAAACCTTGGTGACCATCGAAGGCGAGAGTTTCGCTTACCATCTCAATGCGCAAAATGATCCCGAACGCAAACAGTTCAATCAAGGCTATGGCCGCTATTTCGCCGTCAGCAATGCACAATTTCCCAACAAAGTGATCCAGTCGCTGGTGCGGGTCGGGCGAGCAACCAGAAAAACCGTGATCACGCACACGCCTATTTTGTTATGGCTCAAACCCAGCGGCATCGCCGCCCATGCCGGCCTGTGCACGTTGCACTATGACAGCCGAACGGCCTTGTCGACCGCCTTACTGCTGAGCAAAACCATCGGATCCTGCGAACTCAGCAGTCAGGGTGGCGACTTTGAAGTACAAATGACGCACGACATGGCCGCCACCGGCCCGACCCCGGAACGCCTGTTGTTTGAAATCGAGCGCGACAATCCGACCCGCATGACCGTCCTGCGCGAAAATATTTCGCTGCCACAAAAAGACCTGTTGAGCATCTGGCAGCAGCGCGTACGCGAGTTTGAACAACATTTTACGGAGGCAGCCGGCAGCGCCATCCACCTCAGTGACATCGAGGTCAACGGTGTGCCGCTCGATCGTTTCATGCAAAGACAACTGTATGCCTTGTTTGCCGATCATGGTGCCGGACCATGGGCATTGCGGATTAGTCCAGTCATCCGCACACGACAACAAGCCGCGCTGCTGCTGGTACTGGCTTACCCAAGTGTGGTGGTGAGTGAAGCCGACGTATTAAAATTATTGAACGCTTGTTATCAAGACTTTAGCCATGCCTGGAAAACCAGTGAAAGCTATCCATTCACCCTCGTCGCTGCCGCCGATGCGGAACAAGAAGATTTACAAGCCATCCCGGAGACGCGCGCATCCTCGGCCAATTTTACGGTACGCTTCAAGCATGCCGGTGTCGTCGCCGCGATCACGGTACGCAACGGCCGCTGGGGCGAAATCCATCGCCTGCCGCTGACGCCAACCGCACCCGCACCGCTGCTGCCAGCGAGTTGTCAATTACTGGGACGATTAAATGCACCCCTGCCGCCAGGCTGGTTGGTGCAGGATATTGCCAGCGGCAGTTGGCGCCATGTGTCGGACAACAGCAACATGACTGAGGTGACGGCTAACAGCACGACGGAGATCAGCCAAGCCCTTGTACAGCGTTACTTTGAGGTGGAGGCGCTGGCCAGTGATATCTGGACGCTGGCGGCAACGCTGCCAGATTTACGGCAACAATTTGCCCTGCCGTATCAACAGGTACGTGTGCAATTGGCGCTAGACGGCGCGGTCGCCTCCGCGTATGCCGCCCGCCCGCCCGAATCCGATGCGCAGGCCGAACAACGCGAACTTTGGGATAGTGCGCTCGGCAGTTTTCCACTCGCCATCGTCGATCAAGTTCTCGGCATCGGCCTCAACGAGACTAGCGATGCAGGTGGTGGGCCTGGCCATTTATCGCATGCCGACATCGACCAAATCGGCACCCGCGTCACCCAATTGAAGCAACAACTGCGCGCCTTCGTGTTTGCACAGACACGCCAGCGCGGCGCCCTGACCCTGCTGCCAACTGCGCGAGACGAAGAAAGCATCGTCGACCTGCATTTCACCGGCTTTCGCGGCGAACCTGGCATCCCGAAAATCCAAGCTGCGCTGGCCGGACAGCCCGAGCCACTGGCGGCCTTATTGAAAATACTCTGGCTGGAAGCACGACAAAATACGCTGCGCAACCGCGTTTCGCTATACCACCCGGGCCGGGCCAGCATACTGACTCTGCCGGCCGGCCGCAGCGCCGATCAGATCACCGTGCTGGGCCATGATGGCGAGCAATTATTGCTGGCCGAAGGCGCTCAAAGCTTGTGGCGCTGGGAACAGCACGAAGGCGCGCAAGCAGGCTTACACGCTGTGCTGATGCCAGCCTTTTTTAGCCGACAACACTTGAAGGGCGGCGGATTCCATTGGCAGCCCGAAGTCGGGGCGGTCTGGAGTAATGGTGTGGCACAACTGACACCTGTGGGCCAAGAGATCTGGCGGCTCGATCGTACCGGGCAAGCCGCCAGCCACTATCTGCAAGCGCCACAAGGACGCGCACCGAGCGAGGCGGTGTTACACCGCCTGTTAGCTGAACTCGCGCGTGCTGATCTGCAAGCCTATCGTACGCTGCTGCTGACGGTGCGCGACCGCGAAGTCAGTGCGACGCCAAAACCCGGCGTGGCAGCACAAGCTGTGAGCGAAATTGACCCACACTTACAAGACCTCGAACTGCACTTGTCGGCCCGTTCAACGCTGGCCAGCGCGTCGCTGTTCGGTAGCGCCAGCGCCGCGCACACAGAATTGCCGACCTTCACCCACCATTACCAACTCGAACAGAGCCAGCAATTGAGTGTACGTATCGCCGATGTGGAGCGCTGGATTGCGATCTATTCCAGCCTGGCCGAACAGCCAAGGGCACGCGAGAATGACACGACTTACCGCATGGAGAGCGAGCAAGGCGTGGCGAAAATCGCACAACTACAACTCGGCAGCGGCAGCGACTTGCTCACTACCGCTCTCGCCACCGTACTCGACCCCATGCGCTGCCTACCGGTATTGGGTTTGCACAGCGTCGATGCCAGCGAGGGTATGGTCTGGCGCCATACTCGACGGCCACCCGCTATCTGGACTCCGAGCGATTACGAATTTTTGGCCGAGCAAGCCGGGCAGTGGCTGTTTCTGCGCCCGGACGCATCGGCACCGCAGCGTCTATGGCTGGAAATCTTTGTCGTCGCCGAGCACTCGCCCAACGTGACTGCATTGAAACAACAACAGACGCACGGACTGCTGCCTGTGCTGTCTTTGACTATGAGCCGGGAACACGCGCAACGATGCGCGCGCCAACCGATACGCGTCTTGTCGGACCAGGCGCACGGTCGCAACGGTTTACTGCAAATCGGCACGGGTGAAGCGAGTTTTTTTTATCTGTCACACGCTCAGCAATGGATCGCCATCCCGCCTGACTATGTGTACGGTGGCTTCGACTATCTCGGACCACGCAGCGCCGCCGCTGAACCCAGCCCTGCGCAGTATCTGCTCAGGCATCGCAACAGTGGCAGCGTGATCCAAGTCGGCCAACAGGAAGTCCGTCTGATGATGCCGGGTAGCTATCGTCTGCAAGCCAGTGCCAAACCGAGATGGCAAATTATCACCAGCGAGGCCAGTCAGCCAGCCGCCGCGACTATCCATCTCTACAGCAGCGCTGCCGATAGCCGCATCATCGTCCCCCATCGCGGCGAAATATTTGTGATCGCCAGCGAACTCGAAGGCGAGTTTGCCTTTGAAGCGCACGCCACACTGCCTTTAAGGTGGCAAATCGACGATTTGCCGAATTATCGTTTCAGCGCCGGCGACGGCAATGGCCTGTCCCTGCGCCGCGGTAACAAGCTTAGCCTGACTGCACGACACTTTCCCAGCGCCGGTCTGGTACTCAATGGCCAGCACTTTGAACAAGCAGCAGCTCTGCGCGCACGCATGCTCAGTTTTCCTACCAATGGCGCGCATCCCGCCCATCTGGCGAACTGGACCCAGCGGGTCGCCACGATAGACGGCCTATCGCACCACGACCAAGCCGTCGCTTGGGACAATGTCACCGGGACACTGCTGGGTTTGGCAAGCCCACAAGAACCGACCTATCTTGGTCGGCTGGCCGCCATCGAGAGCACGATACCGGACCGTATCGTCTTTAGCATGCTCAGTGCCGGCGCCGGCTTCGATACGCCAGCGGCCACGCTGCCGCTGTGTGAAACCATCGCCGCGTCGGGTGGCACCCAGCGTCTGGCGGCACAGATGATCGCCCGCCCAGGCGGCGGCAGCGCCGGCGAGCGCGACTTCCTGTTTGATTTAAACCATTTCGGTCCTGGTCAACACTTTTACCTCGTCGTACATGGCGAGCAGTTTATTCCCGGCAATGAATATGCGTTCAGCAATCCGACTCAGTCTTACTACCACTGGCACGAACAGCAGCAGCGCGCACGCTGTATCTTTGCCGTGGCACCCGGTACACAATTGAGTCTCAGTTATAAAATGGAGCCAAATCAACAAGGCAAAGCTATCGTGGTCGCACGCGTCGTCCTACCATCCCTCGCAGCGCAGAATCAAACAATGCGCCACCGTGCCAAACGCGCCGATGCCGCCGACAACACTTGTCCAAATGTTCCCAGTACCAGTCGCCACCTACAACTGCGTGACAACTTGGCGAGCCAGGAGAATCCCTTGCACGCCTATATGATGCCAAATATCTGGATTCAAACAAAGAGCCTGCAGGAAAATATCAACCAACTCCAGCAAGATTTCGACAACATTATTTTTAACAGTAGAAAACCGCTCTCGTCACAGGCGCAGTTGTGGTATCGGATCAGAAAAAAAATCAGACGTGATGCCGGGCGCTTTTTTTCCAATGACTACTTGCCGCTGCCATTCCTGAAATCATCCGATCCAGCGGTTTCTGCGGGTACGGCAGAAACCGTTTTGCCGGCGCGTTTACGCGATGCCAAAGGCGTGGTGCTGGGCGTCACACCAGAAAACCCCTATGACGGCTTACGTTTCGTCTACGACAATATGCAATTTTTGCACGAACAAGGCATTCGTCACCTACTGCTGCAAACTTTCTCGGTCGAAGAATATCAAGCCTTGCTCAAAGAATTGAATCAAACCGGTGTCGCCACTTTGCCGGCGGCCTTGAAATCGGCATTAAAATTGAAAGACCGCCACCTCGTGCGCATCACTGCGGGTGCCCACCCAGATTTTCAGCCCTATGCCCACACCCTGCTACGGGCCCGCGAATTCGGCATCGCCGTGCATGGGCTCGATTGTTTGGCATCGAGCCTGCCGAATGTGCGTCAGCCCGGCATTTTCACCTCGGGCAACGGTCAGACACAGACGCACAATCCCTGGTCGTGGGAAACCGAAGCAGCGGCCGAGGCGACATTGACAGACCTGTGCATCAGCAATTACGTGTTTCAAAAAAGCATACACGACATCGTTCCCAAGAATGAGAAATTTCTTGCCTTAGTCGGCGAGGGACACGTCAACACACTCACCGTACCGGCAAGCGACCATCAATGGGAACTCGAGAGCAGCGTGCCGTCAGCGGCGCGCGCCGTGCCCGGCCTGGCCGAACTCACTGCAGCGTTGGCGTTACAAATTCAAGCCAGCAACGGCTTTCGCGATCTCGCCGTGTTCAGCGATCGCAGCGCGCCGTTCGAGCCGAAATCGGCGCAGCCTTTGCAAACCACTGCAGGTACCAGGTATTTAAGTATGGACTTCCGGCCAGCCTCAATCCGCAGTATCCCGGAAACGGCACTGCGTCGCTCGCGTGTGCGGACCGACTATGCCATCTTGCCAGCACTCGGCGACGCAGGCTATCAATTGATCTGGCGCGACGAGTTTGATACCGGCAATGAATTTTCACGCGCGACGATTTCCATCGATGCCAATCAGCGCTGGCATATCGACCGACCGCCATGGCGCGAAACACTCGGCGCGGCCGCGTATGACGCCGGTTTCCCCAGTCGCGCGGCACTTGAAGAAGCGATACAGCGACAACAACGCATGCAGCCGGTATTGATCGATTTTTCTGATCCGGCTAACACAATGCCGTCTCAAGTATTGGCCAGCCAACTGAAAGGCGTCGATTATTTACGCGGCAGTGATCTGACCAATATCAATTTGGAAGGCATGGATCTCAGCGATTGCGACCTCCGTGATATAAACTGGAAAGTCGTGCGCATCGACCAAAAAACCCGCCTGGGCAGCGCTATATTCAACAGCGCGAGTCGCATGCAAATGCATTGGGAAGTGTTGGATGAAGTAGAACGTCTGTACGGTAATCTGAACCAACATTATCTGTTCGACTCTTACTTCAACCATCTGGCCAACCGACACAGCGGTTCTTTACTGCTGGCCATCGACAATATTGAAGATCCGCGCCTACGGGTAGAAATCATGAGTTCGTTGATCGGCCGCCTGGCACGTGCCGATCTGCAACTCGATTTGGAACCCTATGTCGATTCTTTCATCGACATCTTACTCAACCGCGACCCGCTGTATCAGCGCGATACGGCCATCGCACAACTGTTGAAAGAAAAAATTTTACCGGTGTTGATGAGGCAAGCCGAACAGCAAGTACTCGCGCCCACCGCGCCGCTGAAACTGCACATGCTGGCCGAACTGGTACGTAGCCGGATGAGCGAGCCGTATTTTGCCCAACAACATAGTGGCTTGATCAATCAGTTGATCATACACGGCCAAACCAGCGCCGACGCCGCCATCCATGCCGGCGAAATCGCCCAAGCACAATGGGAATTACTGCCGACCACCACGCGTGACATGATTACCTTAATACTCGATGAGCGCAGCGATGAGCGCATCCCGCTGAGCAGCCATGTGCGCGTGATGAGCTCGGCCGACGGCAGCTTGTTGCTAGCCTTGCCGGCAAATAGTCTGGCGCAGATCTTTCAATCGGCCAGTAACATGCATGCCGATTCGTGGAGAAATTTTGCCTATTTCGCGCGTCAAACCGATCCGGCCAAGCCGGAACAGCCGACCGCTTACGTCAATCTCAATGCCCGTGAAAAAGCCTTGATCGGCACCGATGAAATGATACTCCATCGCTTCCCCCTGATCGGTCGCATCTATTCCAACTCCATAGAACAAGGCCGCCGCCTCGCCTTCATCGGCAGTCTGGGCTTACCTCATCAGATGCATGAGGATCTCATCGCTGCCACCAAGATCAGTAAATTCAGCGATCACCATTTTTCATCCGAGCAGATGAGTACGGTCAGTGATCGGTTTGAGACACTGATGTTTTCCCGGCCCACTCCCAGCGGGCGCGATGAACGTTTGCTGCAGCCCGATTTCGCCACTCAAGTCGTGCGCTTGTATGAACTGCAAAACGCCACTCCGCAAGAGCGCGGCGCCCTGTTTTTCGGGCTCGCGGCACTGCTCACCCATACTTCATCGAGCAGCATCTTCGGCACCGAACTCGATTCGCCGCTGCCGTTCCGCGGTCTGGCGGCGGCCTTCCTCAATAGCGCTGCAGAATTGAATCCGGCCATTCTACCAACCGAGAATGACGCCACCATCCCCGGCCAATGGAGCGACAAATTACTCGGTGCCGAATGTTACGGCGCTTCATGCAGCGGCCAAATCAGCTATGCCATGCGGGCGCAGGTATTAAAACTGCCGAAACGGGAACAGGAACTATTTTGGCAAGGCTTTCCCTTGCCGTGGGATCATTGAAACCAAGGCAGCACGGAGCGTGGCGACGACGCGCCACGCTGCAGCAACTCAGACGCCGCGTGCGCGGTCGGCGCGGAATTCAGCGATGAATTCCGGGAAGCGTTCCTGCTCAAGCGAGGTACGGATATTTTTCATCAAGTCCAGATAGTAATGCAGATTATGAATCGTATTCAAGCGCGCACCGAGTATCTCGCCGGTGCGATGTAAATGATGCAAATAAGCGCGCGAAAAATTCTTGCAGGTATAGCAGCTGCAAGTGGCGTCGAGCGGTTCTTTTTCTTCTTTATAACGGGCATTCTTGATCTTGACGTCGCCATAGCGGGTAAAAATCCAGCCATTGCGCGCATTCCGGGTCGGCATCACGCAGTCGAACATATCGATGCCGTTCATTACCCCGGCCACCAAATCTTCCGGGGTACCGACACCCATCAAATAATGCGGTTTATGCTCGGGTAATTTCGGCCCGACATGCGCGAGCACACGCATCATGTCTTCTTTCGGTTCGCCGACCGACAAGCCACCGATGGCGATGCCGTCGAAACCGAGCTCATTGAGACCGGCCAGCGATTCATCGCGCAAATGTTCAAACATACCGCCCTGCACAATACCGAACAAGGCATTCGGATTTTCACCGACATGGAATTCATCGATCGAGCGCTTGGCCCAACGCAGCGACATGCGCATCGATTTACCGGCTTCTTCGGTGGTCGCCGGGCGACCGTCGATTTCATACGGCGTGCACTCATCGAATTGCATGGCAATATCGGAATTGAGCGAGCGCTGAATTTGCATGGAAATTTCCGGCGACAAAAACAAACGCTCACCGTTGATAGGGGAAGAAAATTTCACTCCCTCTTCGGTAATTTTGCGCATGGCACCGAGCGAAAACACTTGAAAGCCGCCGGAGTCGGTCAGGATCGGTTTATCCCAGCCCATGAAATCATGCAGGCCGCCGAACTTATTGAGCACGCTCAGTCCCGGGCGTAACCACAGATGGAAGGTATTACCCAAAATGATGTGGGCATCGATTTCCTTGAGTTCCAACGGCGACATCGCCTTCACCGAGCCATAGGTACCAACCGGCATGAAGATCGGCGTCTCGATGACACCGTGATTCACCTTCACGCGACCGCGCCGCGCCGCCGTAGTGGCATCTTTTTTAATTAAAGTAAATTCAAGCATCATGATTCCTCTGTACGATTGTCGGACTGCGCGACAAGAGATGGGGCGGCGGAGTGATTATCGAGCAGCATGGCATCGCCATAACTGAAGAAGCGATAGCCCTGCGTGATCGCATGCGCATACGCTGCGCGCACTGCTGCGTAACCGGCAAAAGCCGAGACCAACATCATCAAGGTCGATTTCGGCAAATGGAAATTGGTAATCAAACGATCGACTGTTTTAAACACATAACCAGGCGTGATAAAGAGCCGCGTATCATCGCTACCGGCTTGCAAAGTGCCCGACTGCGACGCCGATTCCAAGGCGCGCATGCTGGTGGTACCAACCGCCACCACGCGGCCACCGGCGGCCTTGGTCGCCTGCACGGCTGCCACCGTTTCGCTGCTGATACTGTACCACTCGCTGTGCATCTGATGCTGAGCCAAATCATCAACGCGCACCGGCTGGAAAGTCCCGGCACCGACATGCAGCGTCACATAGGCCAGTTGTATGCCCTTGTCTTGGCAAGCTTTGAGCAAGGCTTCATCAAAATGCAGGCCGGCCGTCGGTGCCGCCACCGCACCAGGCACGCGGTTATACACGGTTTGATAGCGCTGCTCATCGAAATCATCGGCATCGTGCGCGATATAAGGCGGTAACGGTAAGCGGCCATAAGTTTCGAGTAAGGTGAAAATATCGTCAGGAAAAAACAAAGTAAAAAACTCACCGACGCGCTCACCGACGGTCACATCAAAGCTATCGGCCAGACGAATTTTACTGCCCGGCAGCGGCGCTTTGGACGCGCGCATCTGTACCAGCACACTGTGCTCACCGACATGATTCGACAGCACGCGTTCGATCAACAATTGCACTTTGCCGCCGCTTTCTTTGACACCAAAGAAGCGCGCTTTCAACACCCGCGTATCATTAAAAACTAATAAATCGCCAGGAGCCAACAAATCGAGCACCGCACCGAAATGGCGGTCGACCGGGGCCGCGCCGCAAGCGTCCAGCAAGCGCGAATCGGTACGCTGCGCTAAGGGGAATTGCGCGATCAATTCGGGCGGCAAATCAAAATCAAAATCAGTGAGAGAATAGTTCATGCATGCATACTAAATGAAAGGGTGAGACGGGGCGGAGACGGTGTACCGACTCTTCTATGGCAAAATTCAGACAAAAATTGCTGCACACTGTATAAAAACTCAGTAGAATGAGCAGGGCATTGATTTCTTGCTTAATTTTTGACAACAGCCGAACCCACCATTTTACACCCATGCCAGCACAAGACCCAAGTTCAGGCGACGACGGCGCGGAAAAAGTCGAGGTGGCGCTGACAAAACCCGCTCCCCCCAAGGCCAAAGCCAAACCGGCACCGTCTGGCGGAGCCAGCAAGGCGAGCGAAAAATTAGCTAAACTCGGCTTGCGCACCGACATGGACTTCATCCTCCATTTACCCCTGCGCTACGAGGATGAAACCGCGATCACCAGTATTCATGAAGCTGCCTTTCGCGGCGGCAGCATGGTGCAAATCGAAGGCCTGATCAGCCATGCCGACATCCAATACCGACCGCGCCGGCAACTGGTCGTTACCGTGGCCGATGACAGTGGCGAACTGGCCTTACGCTTTCTGAATTTCTACGGCAGCCAAGTCAGCCAACTCGCACCCGGCGTGCGCGTGCGTGCACGCGGCGAACTCAAACATGGGTTTTTCGGTGCTGAAATGGTGCATCCGAATTACAAAATCGTGAACGAAGGTGCGCCCTTACCGACCGCCCTCACCCCAGTTTATCCGGCCGCCATCGGCGTGCCACAAGCCTTGCTACGCAGCGCGATTGGCCGCGTACTGACGCGCGGGCATTGGCGCGATACGCTCAGCCCGGCCCGCTTGGCCGCACTCGACTTACCCGATTTTGAAAGCAGCATCCGCACCATCCATGCGCCGCCGCCCGAAGCCGATCAATACAGCCTGATGGAGCGCGAGCATCCGGCGTGGCAAAGGATGAAATTCGATGAATTATTAGCGCAACAACTCTCGCTTAAGCGCGCACAAATCACCCGTCGCAGCAAAGGCTCGCATGCCTTGCCGCTGACCGGCGCACTGAGCGCGGCATTCTTGGCGCAACTGCCATTTTCTCTGACCGCGGCACAGCAAAGAGTGCTGGCCGAAATCCGCCACGATCTACGACAAGATTTTCCCATGCAGCGTCTGCTACAAGGCGATGTTGGCAGTGGCAAGACCGTGGTCGCGGCATTGGCGGCGGCACAAGCCATCGACAATGGCTTTCAAGCAGTATTGATGGCGCCGACAGAAATTCTGGCCGAACAACATTTTCGTAAAATTGCTGCTTGGTTAGCACCGCTCGGTGTCACCACAGCCTGGCTCAGCGGCAGCCTGAAGAAAAAAGACAAAGCCCACGCCAATGCCCTGATCAGCTCGGGTGAGGCCAGCCTGGTCATCGGCACGCACGCCTTGATACAAGACAATGTCGAATTCAAACGGCTGGGCTTGGTGATCGTCGATGAACAGCATCGTTTCGGCGTCAGCCAACGCTTAACTCTGGCCAACAAGGCACCGGCCGGAAAAATTCCGCATCAACTGATGATGTCCGCCACCCCTATCCCACGCACCTTAGCGATGACTTACTTTGCCGACCTCGAAGTCTCAGTCATCGATGAATTACCACCGGGCCGCACTCCTATCGTCACGCGTGTGGTCGATCAAAATCGCCGCGATGAAGTGCTGGCGCGCGTCTACGCGGCGGCACAAGATGGCAAACAAGTCTACTGGGTCTGCCCGCTGATCGAGGAATCAGAAACCTTGCAACTGCAAACCGCTACCGACACCCATGCCATGCTCAGCGCCGCCTTGCCCGGGGTCGCTGTCGGCTTGGTGCACGGCCGCCTCAAATCGGCTGAAAAACAAGCGGTAATGGATGCCTTCATTGGCAATCACAGCCAAGTATTGGTTGCCACCACCGTCATCGAAGTCGGGGTCGACGTGCCCAATGCCAGCCTGATGGTGATCGAACACGCCGAACGTTTCGGTTTATCACAATTGCATCAGTTGCGCGGGCGCGTAGGGCGCGGTGCCGCCGCCAGCGTTTGCTTGCTGCTCTACCAAGCGCCGCTCGGTGGCACCGCCAAACAAAGGCTGGGCATCATGCGCGAGAGTAATGATGGTTTCGAAATCGCCAGAAAAGACTTGGAATTACGCGGCCCCGGCGAATTTCTCGGGGCACGGCAATCGGGCGAAGCCATGCTGCGCTTCGCCAATCTGGAGACCGATCAATGGCTGGTTGAGCAAGCGCGCACGCTGGCCGATGATTTGCTGCAAAATGATGCCGTCACCGTCGCCGCCCATCTGGATCGCTGGCTAGGCAACAAAGAAGAATTTTTACGCGTCTGATCCTCCTCTCCTGAAAAAGCTGCCCATGACCACCATCGTCAATGCCAATTTAAATAATCCGCAGCACGCCCAAGACTTGCTCACGCTCTTAGATGACTATGCCAAGGACCCTATGGGCGGCGGCACAGCGCTGCCGGCACACAGTCGCGCCGGTTTGATCGCCGCCTTACAAGCGCGTTCAGGGGTACACGCCGTGCTGGCCTACTGCGACGACCGCGCGGCCGGACTGGCGATCTGTTTCGAAGGCTTTTCCACTTTTGCCTGCCAAGCCTTGCTCAACATCCACGACTTCGCAGTCCATCCCGAGTTTCGCGGCCGTGGCATAGGTCGGCGTATGATGGAACATATCACTGAGTTGGCGCAACAACAGCAATATTGCAAACTCACGCTGGAAGTATTGAGCGGCAATGCCCCGGCGCTGGCTTTGTACCACGCCAGCGGCTTTGCCAACTATGAACTGGGGCCAACTCAGGGCGGGGCCGTCATGTTGCAGAAAAAATTGACTACACGCGCTGAACGCGCGCTGATTTCCGAGTAAGCTACACGGATCTCCCACCATGACAGGAAAACGCAGCATGAGCATCGATTTCAGCAACAGAGTCGCCATCGTTACCGGTGCCGGCGGCGGCCTCGGCCGCGAACATGCACTGGCCTTGGCCGCCCGCGGTGCCAAAGTCGTCGTCAATGACCTCGGCAGCGGCGGCAGTTCAGCCGCAGCCTTGGCCGTGGTCGAGGAAATTCGCGCCGCCGGCGGCGTTGCCATGGCCAATGACGCATCGGTGACCGATTTCGCAGCCGTGCAAGCGATGGTGGCCGACGCCGTGGCAGCCTGGGGTCGGGTCGATATCCTGATCAATAATGCTGGCATACTGCGCGATAAAAGTTTTGCCAAAATGGAACTTGACGACTTCAAACTGGTCATGGATGTGCACCTGATGGGCGCCGTTCACTGTTGCAAAGCGGTGTGGCCCTTGATGAATGAACAAAAATATGGCCGCATCGTGATGACCACCTCGTCATCTGGTTTGTATGGCAACTTCGGCCAATCCAACTACGGTGCCGCCAAGATGGCCTTGGTCGGTTTGATGCAGACGCTGGCCCTGGAAGGCGCAAAAAACAATATCCACGTCAACAGCCTCGCCCCCACCGCCGCCACACGCATGACCGAAGCCTTGTTCCCGCCGGAATTCTTGCAAGCCTTGCAAGCCTCGGACGTGGTACCGGCCATGCTGGTCTTGGCTTCGGAAGCCGCGCCGACGCGTGCCATCCTGTGCGCCGGTGCCGGCAGCTTCGAAGCCGCCCACATCACCATGACACCAGGCCTGTGGCTAGGTCGCGGCGGCGCTACCGATGAAGTACTGGCCGCTCGCCTGAGCGAAGTACGGGCACGAGCCGACGAAACCGTCCCCGAAAGTGGTACGGCGCAAGGGCATCTGGAACTGAGCAAAGCCATGCAGCATACGCAGGGCTGATCCGCATCGCGCAAAGCCGCAGCGTTGCGGCTTTGCGCTTTTATAGCTGTCTGCAGCCAGAAATTTGTGAGCATCTGCCACAAATATTTAATGAATCCCGATTCACACTGTGCCAAACTAAGCACATGACACTCACAGAATTAAAATACATCGTTGCCGTTGCCCGGCAAAAGCATTTCGGTCATGCGGCAGAAGCTTGTTTTGTCGCGCAACCGACCTTGTCGGTCGCCATTAAGAAACTCGAAGACGAACTCGGCGTCACCATCTTCGAACGCGGCGGCACGGAAGTGTCGACCACGCCGCTGGGTGCCTTGATCGTGGCCCAAGCCGAACGCGTACTGGAACAAACCGCCGCCATCAAAGAAATTGCCAAGCAAAACAAAGACCCGCTGGCCGGCCCATTCCGCCTCGGCGTCATCTACACCATCGGCCCGTATCTGCTGCCAACACTGGTGAAAACCATGATACGCGAAGTGCCGCAAATGCCCTTGGTGTTGCAGGAAAATTTCACTGTCAAGCTGATAGAATTGCTGCGTCAAGGTGAACTCGACGCCGCCATCATGGCCTTACCCTTGCCCGACTCCGGCATGGTGATGCAGCCGCTGTACGATGAACCCTTCGTGGTGGCCATGCCGAAAGACCATACTTGGGTCGGCCGCGCCAGCGTCTCGGCGACCGAATTAAAATCGGAAACCATGCTCTTGCTCGGCAATGGCCATTGTTTCCGCGATCAAGTACTGGAAGTCTGCCCCGAAATGGCACGCTTTGCCACCACCGGTGACGGCATCGCCCGCACCTTCGAAGGCTCTTCGCTCGAAACCATCCGCCATATGGTCGCCTCCGGCATAGGCTTGACAGTCTTGCCGATCGCCTCAGTACCCGATATGGCGAGCACCGATGGCATGTTGCGCTATGCGCATTTCAGCGCGCCGGTGCCGGAACGCCGCGTCGTGATCGCCTGGCGTAAAAGTTTTACCAGGCAAGCCGCCATCGAAGCAATACGCCAAGCCGTACTGGCTTGCGATTTACCCGGCGTGCGCATGCTCGACGCTGCGCCCACTACTGCTTCATCGTGAAGCATAGGCGAATCACGCGTTGACGCAAAATCTCTGCTCCCGCCTCAGCGCGCTACTTCTTCTTCGGGGCAATTTGGTGGGTCAGACCAGCCACCTCGGGTGGCGCTTCCGGCCGCCGCAAGGCCGTCAGGGCAGAAAATTCCCAGGAACGAAAGCCGATGAGCAAGGTAAAACCATCGCGTTCATCGGAACGCAAGCGCCGGTCATCCTGATGCAAGCGCGCCAGTTCGGCCACCAATTGCTGAATTTTTTGCACGATTTCCTGCGCACTACGACTCGATACTCGCGCCGGCACACACAACAGGGTTTCGCCGCTACCATCAAAACTACCATTGAAATAATCGCTGACCACATGCGCCCGAAAAAATTGCTGCACCGGACCATCTGGCCGCCAGTGAAAAGCGGCCGACACATTGAGACGATAACGATTATGCGGGCGTAATTCTATCAATTCCAGCTTATCGAGTGCAATCAAATGCAGCACACACTCAGCCTGACTCAGACTGTAAGTCTCGACGATTTGCTCCAAGCTCCAATGACCGAGACAACATATCGCCACCAGTAACAATTTGGCATCGGCAATCAAGGATTTTTCTTGGGCCAGCGTGAGCGTATCGGAATCTGGTGCCACGGTGCAAGCCTGACGCAACACATCTTCCAGCGCGATGCCGGCCACCTTACAAATATGCGCGAGCCGTGACAGGCTCATATCTTTTTGTCCGAACATACGCTTGACGCTGGATTCGCTCATATCTATGCGTTCGGCCAAGATTTTATAGGTCACCCCGGCGGCGCGTAATTCGCTGCGCAAGACATGTAACAATAGTTCCGGAGAGCTCATGATTATCCCTAGCCGCTGAAAAAAGCTTAATAGTACTGAAAAACGCTACCAAGCAGGGCAAAAATCAGAACTTGGGAGATTTGTCTGGTATCACCAAGCGGCTGTTGCGACACTCCGGGGGTTCAGTCAAAGAAAGGGAAAAATGCAATCCTTTGTCAGATATAGTCTGTGTATGCTTCTAACGGCCATCATTTTCGTTGCCGGCTATACGCTGGGACAGCAAACCGCCCCAAGCTTGACGCCTGAGCGTCCTCTGAGTGTCGCCACCAGCTTGGCCAGCGCGGCAGTAGCGCCGTCGACGCAGTCAGCGCAGCCCCAGCAGACCCGGCAGACCCAACCGCGCCGCCGCGCGAACCTGTTGATGTAGTATCTGCCCATGCCGTTAGCCCTTATAATTGGCCCTGTTTGTCACAACAGGTAATGCCATGAATGCCCTCTTGCCCCGTCTGCACTGGTATATCAAACTGGTGCGTCTCGATAAACCGATAGGCATTTTATTATTGCTCTGGCCCACCCTGTGTGCGCTCTGGATTGCCAGCGCCGGGCGGCCCGATTGGAAACTCGTCGCTATTTTCACCACCGGCACGGTGCTGATGCGCTCGGCAGGTTGCGCCGTCAATGACTATGCCGATCGCGATTTCGACCGCCATGTGAAACGCACGGCACAGCGACCACTGACAGCTGGAAAAATTTCCGGACGCGAAGCGCTCGCCGTCGCCGGCGTACTGGCCTTGCTCTCGTTTGCCTTGGTGTTACCGCTCAATACCCTGACCAAACAATGCTCGGTCGCCGCAGTATTGATTGCCGCCAGCTACCCATATTTCAAACGCTTCTTTGCCATTCCGCAGGCTTATCTTGGAATTGCCTTCGGCTTTGGCATTCCCATGGCTTTTGCTGCCGTGCAAAACACCATCCCGCCGGTCGCCTGGGTACTTCTCGTCGCCAATGTCTTCTGGGCCATCGCTTATGATACCGAATATGCCATGGTCGACCGCGACGATGATCTGCGCCTCGGTCTGCATACCTCCGCCATTAGCTTCGGCCGCTACGATGTCGCCGCCATCATGGTTTGCTATTTCATGAGCTTAGGCATCATCACCATCTGCGGCCGGCAATTTGGTTTGGGTATCTGGTTTTACGCCGGTATGGCTGTCGCCAGCGCCTGTGCGCTCTATCATTTTGCATTGATACGAGAACGCGAACGGCTGCGTTGCTTCGCCGCTTTTATCCATAATAACTGGTTGGGAGCGGCGATTTTTGCTGGCGTCGCCCTCGACTATGCTTTACAGTAGGATGAAAATCGTGCTTCACACCAGCCTTTATTGACCCATAACAAACTACCTGTGCAGGCCTGATCTACACTGTACAGACAGATTTTTTTCATTGCACAACGGAGGAAATACCATGAGTTCCATAGAACAACATAAAGACCAATTGATACAAGATTTCAACCAAGTCATCAGCGATGCCGAAGATTTATTGAAAAATACCGAACAACAAACTGGCGAAGGCTTCAAGGCCGCCAAACTGCGTTTCGAAAAAACCCTCAAGACTGCCAAAGCAGAAATTCAACGGATGGAAGAAGTGGTCGTTCGACGCGGTAAAGAAGTCGTGCATGCCACCGACGATTACGTTAAAGAAAATCCTTGGCGCTCGGCCGGCATTGCCGCTGGTGTAGGCTTACTGCTCGGTCTGTTGATCGGTCGCAATAAATAAGTATGGCTATCCTCGATTCGCTAGGCCAACTCAGCGCGACCATGCTTGGCATTGTCCAGACGCGGCTGGAATTGGTTTCCGTGGAAATCGAAGAAGAGGTGCAGCGCCTTCACGCGCTCATCCTCTGGTCGCTGGCAGCCTTGTTTTGCGCCTGTTTTGCACTGCTGCTGCTGGCACTGTTACTGATAGTCTTGTTTTGGGACAGCAACCGCTTGCTGATCATTATCAGCTTGCTGGCGGTATTCGGTGGCGCAGCACTGGTACTGGCGGGCTTGGTGCGTCAGCGCTTACGTAGCAAACCGCGTTTGTTGGCAATGAGCTTGAATGAGCTCAACAACGACGCCGAGGCCTTGCGGGCCTTGGGGAAGGATGTTTAATGGCTTATGAAAACGAGGTTTTAGCCCTGCGGCGTCAAGCCTTGCTGGTCAAAATTCATGCCCAGCGGTGCCTGCTCGGCTTGCAAACCGAGCAGTTAAGCCACTCCTTTGATACCGTCGATGCTGCTTATACGTATTTGGCAAAGGTGTTTGCGCTGATACGGCAAAGACCTTTGCTCAGCGCCAGTGCCGCCGCTTTATTATTTATTGTCAAACCCCGGCGCTTGATTTCTCTCTCCACCAGCACCCTGACGGCTTGGCAAATTTGGCGCAGGTTGAGCCCGCTACTCAAGCAGTGGCAAGCGCGGTCTGATCACACGCCAACAAAATAAGCGCCTCAGTTGATGCCGCGCTGCTTATGAACATGCCCGTCAATCCATCCGACATGCATTTTCTTCGCAGCGAATAACCACAAGCGTTCGCGGCTGTCGCCCGGCCGCGCACCATCCCACAGCAAACGCCAGTTTTCATCATGCAGATGCTGCGGTTGCTGGTTCTGTAATCCATTGACCAACAATAAATCACAATCCACGTCAGGAAAATTTTCTTGGCGATAGGTGGTGATGCCGGCGAAGTAGCCCAGCATAGCGCGTTCCGATTCGCCCAGATCTTTGCTCGCCATACAGTCAAAATTGCCCGGTAAAGCGCTTTGCATGGAAGAAAAAACACTGCGATAACTCTTGGCATGATCAACCCAAGGCAAGAGCAAATTACTCATCAGCATCCAGCAGAGTGCCGTGCCGCCAACCCAACTGACCAGTCCGCGCGCTTCCAACGTGGCCAGACGTGGCAAGGCATACAGCGCCGCGAGTGTGACAACGAGCGCCAGAGTAGTTTGAGCCAAAGAAAAACTCGGAGCAAAATCACGCGGCAAATATTTCAGCAAGAACAGCCATTCCGGCGGTGCACCGCGCACTATCATCGCGCCCCAAATCAGCCAAATCAACAAGGCCGCGGCACCAAAGAGCAAGCGTGCACTCCAGTCCCAACTACGATTCCAGCCAGCCGATATATGCCGAGCAGCCGGGGCAGCCATGATGGCCAGCGGCAGTAACAAAGGCAGGGCATAATTATCACGTGCCGAGGCGGCGCGCCAAAGTACGAACAAGCTCACGCCGAATACCAGGCCACACACTTGCAAGGCTGGCGTCATCAGACTGCTGCGGCGTTTTTGCCAGATTGTCAGCAGCGCCAGCGGCATGGCTGGAAAAGCAAACCACGGCAAGGTAGTAGCCCAAAAGCCCGGCGTGTGCGGCGCGCCTAGCTGGGCGACGGCAAAGCCGAAATAACGGCCGACATTATTCAGCCAAAACCATTCCATGAATAAATCAGGCGAGCGCAAGTACAAGCATACCGGCCAGATCAACAGCCACGGTGCGGCAAACAACAAAGCCCATTGCAGCGTGCGCAGATAGGACTGGCTGCGCCAATTGGCAAATAGCAAAGGCAAGGCCAGCACGGTGACGCCGAACACGCCGAGTCCGAACACGCCTTTGGCCATGAAAGCCAGACCGACGCCGGTGCCCATCAAGGCCGCTGCGCGCCACATATTGCGCTCGACATGAACGAAACCAGCGGTGGCAATGGCAAAGCCGGTCAGCAAGGGAACGTCGGTCAGCATCATATGCGCATGCAATAACAAGCCCAAACATCCGAGCAAAGACAACACGGCATAGCGGCCATAGCCGGGCCCCCACCACTGCCGTGCCGTCCAAGCGCTGGCGATGCAGGTGATGGTCATGAGCAAACCGGTCGCCAAGCGTGCACCATCGTGCAGTGCCAGCCATGGTGAGAGTAATTGCGCAAAAATTGCTGCGATCCAGTAGTACAGCGGCGGTTTCTCCATGAAGGCATCACCGGCCATGGTCGGCACGGTCCAGTCACCACTCTCGAGCATATGATGGACGATGCCGAAAATATAGGTTTCATCTTGCTTCCAAGGATCGTGACCGATCAAACCCGGATACAAATAAGCGGCGATCAGCAGCAGCAAAGGCAAGCAGCCACGCTCGGCCGTGCTCAGCGCCAGCATGGCAGTACGGCCATGAGCAAGAAGAGTACGAAAGACGCTGACGCGCCCGGTAAAAGGAGAGAACCAGTTTAAAATTGCCATACAAACCACATTAATTGATCTTACTGGGGTATGTGCAACTTCAAAAAACCGGAAACGGTGGTAGCGACACAATACGGAAAGCGGCATAAAAATGCCCGGGGATAAACCCGGGCGCGCAGCTGTAACGCATTGTATCCTATATGTATCAATTTCTATATTGTCATGTTAAGAAATGTGATATCACGCTGCCTCAATCTTGTTGGCCAAATTCTGCCCCGAGTTCGGTGGCACGACTGGCGGCAGCCTTGATCGCAGTGATGATCGCTGGTTTTACGTTCAATTCGTCCAGCGTCGTCAAGGCTGCATAGGTTGTGCCGCCTTTAGAAGTGACGCGTTCACGCAACACTTTCACCGAGTCACTGGAATGCATGGCTAACTGGGCCGCTCCTTCAAATGTGGCGATCGCGAATTGTGTGGCTTGCTCGGCAGTCAAACCGAGTTCGGCCGCCGCTTGCTGCAATGCTTCTATAAAGTAAAACACATACGCCGGGCCGCTGCCGGACACCGCCGTCACCACATCGATCAAACGTTCTTTCGCCACCCAAGAGGTAGCACCGACGGCGCGCAGTATGGCGTCGGCCAAGTCTTTTTGGGGTTCGGTAACGCCTGGCAAGGCGAACAAGCCGGTGATGCCCTTGCTGATCAAGGCCGGGGTATTGGGCATGACACGCACAATCTTGTCGTAATTGCTCAACCAGCGTGAAATATCGCTGGCACGGATCCCGGCGGCGATGGAAATCAGCAATTGACCATTCAGATGATTGGCCAAGGCGGCCACGGCATCACGCATTTGCTGCGGTTTGACTGCCAAAATGATAACATCGACCGCCTCGAGCTGTGCGTCGATCGATAAGGAGGTCCGCACCGCGAACTCGCTCTCCAAACGTGTCAAGGCGGCTTGATTGACATCCACCACATGAATTTGCTCGGGCGATGCCAAACCCGGCAATAAGCCGTTGATCAAGGCCACGGCCATATTGCCGCCGCCGATGAAGGCTATTTTCAAATTATTTTTCATCAGATTTACGCGTGAAACCTCGGCCTTCAGGCCGAGGAGGCAGAGCGTGGAACGCGCAGCGTTCCTTGCTTTGGTGGCGTGCCTGTCACGTCCATGTTTGCCACCAGTGAATAACTATACCCATC
>NZ_JASJVS010000036.1:0-44188 GCF_035019605.1 Undibacterium sp. 5I2
TTTCACTCATGGTCTGCCTCGTCTCTTTTCGACAGACACTAGTTTAAACTGTTGTCCGGATATGTGGATCCACTATAACTACTTGGGCTTGCGACTGGAATCGATTAGCCGCGCCTTGTGCCGCTTGGAACGTGAAGGATTGATTGAATTTAAGGAAAGAGGGCGCCGTGAAATCAGCATTCCGAATCTGGAAGCATTGAGCGAATTTATCAGATGTGCGCGTAAAACCTCGACGTTCAGAGGCTGTCGCGACAGCTCCGACATCTGTAAAATAAGGAGCAAAATGAACGCTGGAAAATGATGTCCAGAGCCGTTGCGCTGTTGAGGGCGCTGTTTTTATGCTGTTATTTAGAACAGCTTCATCAGATTCGCCAGGGCTGTACATGACTACATTTTCATACCTGAAACACCGCACACCTCGTCATTCCCGCATGCCTTTGGCGCGACCCCAGTGTCGTTTTCAGCACTGAAAACACCATCGTTTCTGGCATTTTCAGTTAACCACGAACGCCGTCAGGTTCCCGCCAAAAGCGCGCGGGAATGGCGTGTCTGCCAGTTGGGGTAATGATGCCGACTGAAAACCCTTTTGCGACAGCTTCTGAACGCCGAGGTTTTACGCGCACATCTGAGAATAATTCTTCAGTTCTGGTCTGCCTCAATAAAATACAATAACAATTGACGATGCTCATCGACGCTGCGTAGTTGGGTAAGCGTACGTTGCTCTTGCAGGATGCCGTTGTCGCCGCGGTAGCGCGCAGTGATCGCATATTGCCCGGGAGGCAAAGCAAGATAGAGTAAAGGCCCGGCCATCACTTGCGTCAGCAAATGGACCGGTCGCGCGCCGAGATGCAAAGCCTCCAGCGTGATTTCCACCCCCGCCAAGTACCAGCCGCTCTGGCGTGCTACCGTCACCAGCCTCAGGCTATAGCGGTTCGCTTGTGCCTGTATGGCAGCGCGCTCTTCCGCACCGACACCACCGGTCAGGCACTCAAACGGCATCGCGTCGCAATAAAAATCGATACGAAACAAATCGGCTTGGGCTTGGGCCTGCACCGACCCGCACAAGGCACTGCACAATAATAAAAAACAAATACAAGTTTTTAAATTTCCCATCGTTATATCGCCGGCTCACCTTCATCAGTTTGGTATTTCAAAAAATAGATTTTATGCGAAAGATCAAACTCGCTGCACGCAAAAATCATTATTCGTCAAGCACAGTGTTTGGCCGCGCTTCATGCGCATACCATGCTGTGGCACACGAACCTGAGGGCACACATAGCCTGCGTGTTCGCGATTTTTTCCACTCTGATACTTGTGCGAGGTTTTCATCATGCATCGTTTACCAAATTATGGATCCCCTTTATCGCTGCCTTTCGACAGCTTGCTCAAAACTCTGTTCAACCGAAACTGGCTTGATCTGGAACCACTTGATATCCGTCTTGATGTTGACGAACTTGCCGACCGCTTCGTGGTCTGCGCCGATTTGCCAGGAGTAAACAAGGAGGATATCGATATCCGCGTCTGTGGCAACCAGGTACACATTCACGCTGAGATCAAGGCTGACCAGAACAGCAGCGATGCTGATGGCCGCGCGGTGCGGCGCGAGCGTTGCCACGGCATGTTAACGCGCACGCTCTATCTGAGTCAAGACCTCGACGACACGCGTGCTGAGGCAAGTTTCGATGCAGCTGTCTTGCGTTTGCAATTACCGAAAAAACAAAGCACCGAGCAAAGACGCGTAGATATTCGCTGAAGCAGCATGATTTTTTGGGGCCGGTATGAAGGCGACATTTTCAGAATATTCCTACAGCGTGCTGGCGCTTGAAACCGCTACACTCTGGTTTCAGCGAATTGGTATTTTTATTGGAAAGAATGATTTACTTCCAGCATATCAACTGGCGGCAGCGTATCGTCTACCGGCCGACTGCCGCCAACGACTTGGCCTCATCAGCATCTACGAACGTCTCGACATTCTCGGTGCGCAACTGAGCGTAGCCAGCCAACTTGGCCACGGCACCACGGCTACGCTGACGATCCCGCTCGCCACGGCGAGCCAAACTGGAGCCGCCGCATGAGCCGCACCCGCGTGTTATTAGTCGATGATCACACCATGCTGCGCGAAGCCTTAGGCTTCATGCTCAGCAAAGAAACCGGCTTGGAGGTCGTCGGCGAGTTAGGCGATGGCAGTCGCATCGAAGAAGTCATCACGCAGTTGCAACCTGACGTGGTGGTGATGGATGTCAGCATGCCGAATATGAATGGGATCGATGCCACTCGAAAGATTTTACGTCTGGCACCGCATACCGGTGTGGTAGCACTGTCGGCGTTTGGCTACAAACAATTTATCGTCGAGATGATGAGCGCCGGCGCGCTGGCCTATGTGGTCAAATCGGCTGCCAGCGAACAATTGAGGCGCGCCATCGCCAGCGTGGCGCAAGGCCATGTCTATCTTTGTCCGGAATCGGCGGCCATGATGGTCGCCTTGGCCTGTGCCGACGAATCGAGCTTGCTCAATCACGTCCCGGAAGGACATTTGGGAAAACGTGAGCGTGAAGTACTGCGCCTGATTTGCCAAGGAAAAAGTTCTCCCGAGATCGGTAGTGAGTTACATATTGCCATCAGCACCGTTGAAGTTCACCGCCGCAATATTATGGGTAAACTCGACATCCATTCGGTTGCCGAGTTGACCAAATATGCGATACGCCGTGGTTTGACGCACATATGAAACAGCCGCTGCGGAACCGAGCAGCGGCTGTTTCAGGTAAACCGCAGACGGCCGGCTTATTGCGCCTGCTTGAGCTGCTCGAGTATCGCCGGATTTTCAAGCGTCGAAATATCTTGCGTGATTTCTTCCCCCTTAGCCAGCACGCGCAGTAGACGGCGCATGATCTTACCTGAACGTGTTTTCGGCAAATTATCACCGAAACGAATTTCTTTTGGCTTGGCAATCGGTCCGATTTCTTTGGCTACCCAATTGCGCAATTCCGCCGCAATTTGCTTGGCTTCTTCGCCGATAGGACGGCTACGCTTGAGTACAACAAAGGCACAAATCGCTTCACCGGTGGTATCGTCGGGCCGACCGACCACGGCCGCTTCAGCTACCAATGGATGGGCCACCAGCGCCGATTCGATTTCCATTGTACCCATACGATGACCGGACACGTTAAGCACGTCATCGATACGCCCGGTGATGGTGAAATAAGCGGTATCTTTATTACGGATGGCACCATCGCCGGCCAGATACAAGGTGCCACCATATTCTTCCGGGAAATAACTTTTCTTGAAGCGTTCAGGATCGCCCCAGATTGTTCTGATCATCGCTGGCCATGGCCGCTTGATCACTAAAATACCACCCTGACCGTTCGGTAAATCATGACCGGTTTCATCGACGATGGCTGCCATGATACCCGGCAAAGGCAAGGTACAGGAACCCGGCACCAATGGTGTCGCGCCCGGCAAGGGTGTCATCATATGACCGCCGGTTTCGGTTTGCCAGAAGGTATCGACGATAGGACAGTTATCGCGACCAATATGCTTGTGATACCACATCCAGGCTTCCGGATTGATCGGTTCACCGACTGAGCCCAGCAGGCGCAAGGAAGACAGATCGTAGCGATCGGGATGAATCGCAGCATCGGCATCGGCCGCCTTGATCAGCGAGCGAATTGCCGTTGGTGCCGTGTAGAAAATGCTGACCTGATGCTTTTCTATCATGCTCCAGAACCGGCCGGCGTTGGGGAAAGTCGGAATGCCTTCGAAAATGATTTCGGTCGCGCCGACTGCCAAGGGGCCGTAAGTGATGTAAGTGTGACCAGTGACCCAGCCGATATCGGCGGTACACCAGAAAACATCGGCTGGTTTGATGTCAAAGGTCCACTTCATCGTCAATATCGCCCACAGCAAATAGCCGCCCGATGAATGCTGCACACCTTTCGGTTTGCCGGTCGAACCTGAGGTATAGAGGATGAACAGCGGATGTTCGGCACTGACCCATTCCGGCTCACAGACCGCCGATTGGGTGGCGACCAATTCGTGCATCCACAGATCGCGGCCGGCCGTCATTGTCACGGCACCACCGGTGCGTTGATAAACGATAACATTTCTAACTTTTTCGCAATCGCCAAGGGCCAGCGCTTCATCGACAATGGCTTTGAGCGGCAAATGCTTACCACCGCGAACTTGTTGATCAGCAGTAAGCACGGCCACGGCACCGACGTCGACGATGCGTTCCTGCAGCGATTTCGCGGAAAAACCACCGAACACGACGGAATGGGTGGCACCGATACGGGCGCAAGCTTGCATGGCAATGACGCCTTCCACCGACATCGGCATGTAAATTACCACGCGATCGCCTTTGACGATGCCGAGCGATTTCAAGCCATTGGCAAATTCGCAAACGCGACGGTGCAATTCTTGATAAGTAGTGCGTGTGACTTCGCCGCCATCGGTTTCAAAAATCACCGCAACTTTGTCAGCATTGCCGTTTTGCAGGTTCACGTCGAGACAATTATACGAAACGTTGAGCAAGCCATCTTCGAACCATTTGTAAAACGGTGCCTGACTTTCATCGAGCACGGTTTCAAACGGCTTATGCCAGTGCAAGTTCTCACGTGCCAGCTTGCCCCAGAAACCGGTGTAATCGGCCTCTGCCGCGTTGCACATGGCATGGTAAGCATCCATACCGGAAATTGTCGCCTGTGCGGCAAATGCTGCCGGAGGCGGAAAAACGCGCGATTCGGCTTTTATTTCAGAGTGTGCCGCGGTGAGGTCGGTCATGCTGGTCTCCAACTTGTTATAGTGTAAAAAATTAAGACTGTCGAAACACGATGAGTCCCGTTCTCTGCACATCGTCTACTGACGACAGGCCTCATCGATCGATCTGATGAAATCAGCTTAATCGGACAGACTTACTCTAGGCTTACGCTCGTATCGGCCTTGTGGACGGCATGCCACAAGGCAAATGCAAGCGGAGCAGCCGCAATTTTTCCGCATTTCTCCAGCCCAATTTCAGCATTCTATGCCAATCGTCGGCATGCCAGGCCACACGACATGGTGCTGCAGATGTAAAATACTGGTTTTCAGCATTCGTCGTCGTGATTCATCACGCACCTTATCCATGCCCACCAATCCGACTCCACCAAAACTTTCACCGCTCTCCAACATCATTTTTTTCAGCCGCTGGCTGCAGGTGCCACTGTATTTAGGTCTCATCCTCGCCCAATGTGTGTATGTATTTCACTTCTGGGTCGAGTTGACCGATCTGATCGGCGCCGCGCTCGGCAACGAAGCTGCACTACAGCATATTCTCGATGCGGTCGCGAATGGAAATGTACGCCCAAGCAAACTGACCGAAACCACCATCATGCTGGTTGTGCTGGGCTTGATCGACGTGGTCATGATTTCCAATCTGCTGATCATGGTCATCATTGGTGGCTACGAAACTTTCGTATCCCGACTCGGCTTGGACAATCATCCCGATCAACCGGAATGGCTGTCCCATGTCAATGCCTCTGTGCTGAAGGTCAAACTGGCCATGGCCATCATCGGCATTTCTTCTATCCATCTGCTGAAAACCTTCATCAATGCCGGCAACTATGAACCACATGTCGTACTGGCCCAAACCGGCATCCATATTGCCTTCTTGCTGTCAGCACTGGCGATTGCGTATTGCGATCAGATCATGACCAAGACCCAGTTATTAGCCAATCAGCACTGAGCCCCTTTTTTCATTTCACCAGCCAAGAGCCAAATCATGACAGTCATCAAACGAGACGACCTGATCGAATCCGTAGCAGCAGCGCTGCAATACATCAGCTATTACCACCCGGCCGATTATATCGCCCATCTGGCACGCGCCTATGAGAGTGAGCAAAGCCCGGCGGCGAAAGATGCGATTGCCCAGATTCTCACCAATTCGCGCATGTGTGCTGAGGGCCGTCGTCCGATTTGCCAAGATACCGGCATCGTCAATGTCTTCCTGAAAATCGGCATGGGTGTACGTTTCGAAGGTTTTACCGGCTCCATCACCGACGCCGTCAATGAAGGCGTACGCCAAGCGTATAACAATGCCGACAATAAACTGCGCGCATCGATCGTTGCCGACCCGCTGTTTGATCGTAAAAATACACAAGACAATACCCCGGCCGTGGTGCACATGGAATTAGTTCCAGGCAATACCGTCGATGTCAAAGTAGCGGCCAAGGGTGGTGGCTCTGAAAACAAAAGCAAGTTCGTCATGCTCAACCCATCCGATTCTTTGATCGACTGGGTCATGAAAACCGTGCCGACCATGGGTGCCGGCTGGTGTCCACCGGGCATGCTCGGCATAGGCATAGGCGGCACAGCCGAAAAAGCCATGCTGATGGCGAAAGAATCCTTGATGGATGACATCGACATGTATGAACTCAAACAACGTGGCCCACGCAACAAGACCGAAGAATTACGCATAGAATTGTGCGACAAGGTGAATGCCTTGGGCATCGGTGCCCAAGGCCTGGGTGGTTTGACCACTGTGCTCGACGTCAAGATCAATATGTACCCGACCCACGCGGCTTCGAAACCGGTCGCGATGATTCCAAATTGCGCCGCCACCCGCCACGCACATTTCGTGCTTGATGGTTCCGGCCCGACGTATATTGAACCACCGAAATTATCCGACTGGCCTGATGTGCATTGGCTGCCCGATACAGAAAAATCCCAACGCGTTGATCTCAACAACTTGACCAAGGCTGAAGTGGCGTCATGGAAACCTGGCCAGACTTTGCTGTTGAACGGGAAAATGCTGACCGGTCGCGATGCTGCCCACAAGCGTATTCAAGAAATGCTGGCCAAAGGCGAAAGCTTGCCGGTCGATTTCACCAACCGCGTGATTTACTATGTCGGCCCGGTCGATCCGGTGCGCGATGAAGCGGTCGGCCCAGCCGGCCCAACCACAGCTACCCGCATGGATAAATTCACCGACATGATGCTCGAGCAAACCGGTCTCATTTCCATGATAGGCAAGGCCGAACGCGGCCCAGTTGCGATCGAATCGATCAAGCGCCACCAATCTGCCTATCTGATGGCTGTCGGTGGTGCCGCCTACTTGGTATCGAAAGCGATCAAGTCGGCTACCGTAGTCGGCTTTGCCGATCTCGGCATGGAAGCGATTTACGAATTTGATGTTGTCGACATGCCAGTGACGGTAGCGGTCGATGCCAACGGCACCTCGGTACACAATACCGGCCCGCGCGAATGGCAAGCGAAAATCGGCATCATTGCACTCAATCCAGCCTGATGCAGCAGCAGCCAACGGCGCCGGTAGGCATCTTCGATTCCGGCGTCGGTGGCTTGTCGGTGCTGCAGCATGTGCGCAGCACCCTGCCGTATGAAACGCTGCTGTATGTAGCCGATTCGGCCTTTGCCCCGTATGGCGAAAAAACCGCGGCGCAAATCACTGCGCGCTGCCTGTTGATCGCCGAGTTTTTCCAGCGTCATGCAATCAAAGCCTTGGTCGTGGCATGCAATACTGCCACGGCAGCGGCGATTACCGTGTTACGCCAGCGCTACCCGGACTTAATCATTGTCGGCATCGAACCGGGCTTGAAACCGGCCGCCTTGTTGAGCAAAAATAAACGCGTCGGTGTGCTGGCGACCAGTGCCACCTTACACAGCGAAAAGTTTAAAAATCTGCAACAAGCATTACTTAGCTCCGGCGTCAGCTTCGAACTGCGCGCCGGCGTCGGCCTGGTAGAAATGATCGAGCAAGATCAGCTACATACCGCCACCACCCGCGCCCTGCTGAGCGCGCATCTGGCGCCGCTACTGGCTGCAGGCATCGATACCTTGGTGCTCGGCTGCACCCACTACCCGTTCGCCACTACGCTCATCAATGACATCATAGCCAGTCAGCGCTACCCTGCCCTCAGCTTGGTCGATACCGGTCTGGCAGTCGCCTTACAATTGCAACGATTACTACAACAAACTGGTCTCGCCGCTACCAAGCCCCCCCCGACAGCACCGCTGCGCGCGTATACCAGCGCAGACTGCCAAGCATTCGAGCAAGCCTTGCTACGCTTATTGAAAATCGCTGCCCCTGAGGTTCGTGTTGCGCCGCTGAATTTAGGTATGAGCTAGGAGCACAAGGCGAAAAAAAACACGGCCACGGCCGTGTTTTTTTTCGCCACAAACAATCGTTTATTTCAATTGATCGTTGAGTAATTTCAAGATCTTTTCAGCCACCACAGAACGGTCGACTTTACCGTCGTTATTGAGTACGGTAACGACACTGCTCTCGCCGTTGGCTGCATTTTTGACCGAGACGCGATATTTCTGCGCATTTTTAGACGCTTCGTCGGAATTGCTTGAGAACAGTTTGGAGAAGAAACCATCACCGGCACCCTTGGTTTTGGCTTCGATATCTTGATCGATGTAGCGGACGAAATACAAGCCCTGCGAACGATCGCGATCTTCTACCGTGAAACCGACGCGATCGAGTGCCAAGCCAACGCGACGCCAAGCGCGGTCGAAACCTTCATCGACTTCAACTTGACTGGCGTCAGCCGTTTTGATCAGCTTCGAATGCGGTTTGAGTTCGACCGCTGTCACTGCTGCCGGTGCCAACGGCGATGCGACGCCGTCGCTGGACAAACGCGCCATCAGACGCGCCAAGAATTCTGCTTCCAGCCCTGGATCAGGCGCACGTGGCGTCCAGGCCGAACCGTCTTTGGCCGGGCCGGTCAAGACTTCTTCGGCACCGCGATGGCTGATGTAAATTTCAACTTCGCCGTTTTCACCGCGCTCAAGACGGGTGCGAAATTTATCGCGCTCGCCGGTAGAATACAGCGAATCGAGCACCTTACCCAGAGTATTACGTAACAAATCTTGTGGGATTTTGGCACGATTTTCGGCCCAATCGGTTTCCATTACACCGGTTTGCTGATTTTCAACATTGACCAGGAAACCAAGTTCTTGCCAAAAATCTTTCAGCTGCGGCCACAAGGCTTCCGGCGTTTGCTTGACCACTAACCAGCGCTCGGAACCCGAACGGACGATACGCATGTCATTGACTTTAGTCGGCGCGACCACGGCACTGCTGACACTGACCTTGTTGCCTTTTTCAAGATTGTAGCCCGACGCCGTCGCGCTGCTTTTATTTGCATCAGGCACGGCAAACCGGTTGTCGCGCGCGATTTGCGTCAAATCAGGGGGAACATCCAATGAAATAGAGGTCGCCTTGGCTGCACTTTTGTAATCGATTTTATTGGGCTCTATCAAATTACCAACCGAGCTGCATGCACTCAGTCCCGCGATCGCGAGAACACCGATGATGCCGTTTTTAGCAACAAAGCTTTTTGCCATGTGAAAGTCCCTACCAATTTGTTATCAATGAAAAAACGTGGAGCGGTGCGCCGGCCCGGCCGGCGCATCAAGCTGATACTTATTTTAATATACCTGCTTCGCGCAAAGCTGTGCGTACTGTTGCGTGATATTGCTCAGCCATCGTCACCAAGGGTAAACGCAAGCCTGACGGGATCAAACCCATTTCCTGCAGCGCCCATTTTACCGGCAAAGGATTAGGTTCGATGAACAACTTGCTGTGCAAGGATAAAACAGAATTATTAATAGCAATTGCCTTGGCAGTATCGCCAGCCATCGCCGCGACACACAATTCGTGCATGGCGCGTGGTGCGACATTGGCCGTGACGGAAATATTGCCTTGACCACCGCAGAACATCAAGGCCATAGCCGTGGCATCATCACCGGAATACACGGCAAAACCAGCCGGCACCAGGCTGAGCAATTCGATGCCGCGGGCGATATTGCCGGTGGCATCTTTGACACCAATAATGCCAGGAATTTGCGCCAAGCGAACGATGGTTTCATTCGCCATATCGGCCACGGTACGTCCCGGCACGTTATACAGAATAATCGGCAGGTCGACCGCTTGCGCGATGGCTTTGAAGTGCTGGTACATGCCTTCCTGAGTAGGACGGTTGTAGTAAGGCACAACTTGCAGCGAGGCATCGGCACCCGCTTGTTTGGCGAACTTGGTCAGCGCGATCGCTTCGGCGGTCGAATTACCACCGGAACCGGCGATAATCGGCACGCGCTTGGCGGCATGTTCGACTGCCACACGAATGAGTTCACAATGCTCTTCGACCGACACGGTCGGCGACTCGCCGGTGGTACCGACTATCACGATCCCATCGGTGCCTTCGGCAATATGCCAGTCGATTAATTTACGCAAGCAAGGCAAATCAAGACTGCCATCGGCGTGCATAGGGGTCACAATAGCAACCAGACTACCCTGTATGTTTGTCATGTTAGTGCGTTAAAAAAGTAAAACCTCGATTGTAGCGGATAGACAGCAACTCTGGGGTGCTATTAGCATGCTTAGCACGGCAAACTTGCACTATGAACATAAAGCCGATGGTCGCGCCCCATCCCCGCCCTTGCGCGCGCAAATACGCTGCACCACAGCCGGCTTCGGCGTACTCACGTAACCGTGTTCGTAGGCGATCACCTGCATGGAAGAATCGGCTGCCAGATGTGCCAATAATTCACCCTGATGCAATAAGAAATCAGGATTCGAGGGCTTGCCGAAGGCCGCGTTGCCTATGGCGAAAGTTTGATAAATCAACACTCCGCCCTCCTGCAAGCTATCGAGCAGCAGCGGAAACAAGGGCCGATGTAGATAATTACTGACGACGATGGCAGCAAATTGCTTGGCAGCGAATGGCCAATCCAGCCCACCGGCTTCGAGATCATGCTGCATGGTCCGCGCACCAGCGAGCTGCAACGCTGAGAGCACGGCAACATCGCGATCCAAGGCCAGCACGGCATGACCACGCTCGAGTAAGCAGCGGGTATGCCGTCCACTGCCGCAGGCCAGATCGAGCACCAAGCCAGCCGGCAGCAGCGGTAAGAAGCGCAGCACCCAAGCCGCCGGCGCAGCCACTGTCGGATTGATCAGCAAGACTTCACACGCCCAGCAACATACGTAAGGGTGAGGCCAGCAATTGCAGCAGCAAGTTACTGAGGACCATCAGTGGCGTCATCCAAAATTGCAGCAAGTGCAAAAACATGAAACCAAGCAAGATGAAAAAGCCATACGGCTCGATGCGCGCAAATTGGTAAGCCATTTTGTAGGGCAACAAACTGACGACGATGCGGCCGCCATCGAGCGGCGGGATAGGAAATAAGTTAAACGCCAACAGGGCTAAATTGGTCAAGACGCCGGCTTCGGCCATTTTGTAAAAATACGGCTCACTCAATTGCATCGATTGCAGCACGATGCCGAACAGCAACCAGAAAAATGCCATGACGAAGTTGGCCGCCGGGCCGGCCAAAGCAACCCACGCCATGTCGCGTTTAGGATTTTTCAGATGCCCGAAATTGACCGGCACTGGCTTGGCATAACCGACCAAAAAAGCCCCGCCGCTGGCCAAGTACAAGACTACCGGAACAACAATGGTGCCGATAGGATCGATATGCACGAGCGGGTTGAGACTGAGTCGCCCTTGACTTTGTGCGGTCGTATCGCCGAAATGTTTGGCCGCATAGCCGTGCGCAGCCTCGTGCAAGGTAATGGCAAAAATCACCGGCAAGGCATAGACCAGCACTGTCTGGATTAAATCATTCATGGAGATTTTCTAAAAAAAGTCAATTGCAGGGCTGTGTGCTCTGCGTGCGCCTCATCATATGCCAAATACTGCCACGTCGCCGCTTCCTTGACGTAACAATTGCGGCGTCTCGCCACTCAGATCGACCACCGTGGTTGGCACCAGACTGCAGGCTCCGCCGTCGATGATGAGTTCTATGCGCTTTTCCAACTCGGCGCGAATCAGCTCGGCATCGGTCAAGGGCTCGTCTTGATCCGGCAAGATCAGTGTGGTGGCCAATAAGGGTTGCCCTAATTCTGCCAGTAAAGCCTGAGTAATGAGGTTTTGCGGCACGCGCAAGCCTATCGTTTTGCGCGAGGGATGACTCAAGCGGCGCGGCACTTCCTTGGTCGCTTCCAGAATCATGGTGTAGGGTCCCGGCGTGGCGGCCTTGAGCAAGCGATACTGGCGATTATCAACCTTGGCATACAAGGCAATCTCGGATAAGTCGCGGCACAATAAAGTCAGGTGATGCTTATCATCAACTCCGCGAATCTTTCGCATACGCATCACGGCATCTTTATCGTCGAGGTGGCACACCAGCGCGTAGCAAGAATCGGTGGGGACGGCGACAATGCCGCCGGAACCAATGATTTGCACCGCTTGTTTGATCAAACGCAGTTGCGGATTCTCAGGATGGATTTGAAAGAATTGGCTCATAAAATGAATCAAGGCGACAGCCAGAGCCGCCGCCTGAGGGTGAAAAAACAGGATTATTTCAAATTTTGCAATGCAGCGATACGTTGCTCCATCGGTGGATGCGAAGAAAACAAGGCGCTCCAACCCGGTTTATCACTGATACCGGCGGCAGCCATCGATTTTGGCAATTCGCCCGGTGCCATACCACCCAAGCGCGCGAGCGCATGGATCATCGGCAAGCGGTTACCAAGCAAGCGCGCCGAACCGGCATCGGCGCGGAATTCGCGCTGGCGCGAAAACCAGGCAACGATCATCGAGGCGGCGATACCGAACACGATTTCACAGACAAACACGGTGATCATGTAACCAATGCCAGGGCGATCACTGTCATTGTTGCGGAAAAAAGTTTTATCGACCAAGTAGCCAACTACGCGAGCTAAAAATACCACGAAAGTATTGACTACGCCTTGTATCAAAGTCATCGTCACCATGTCACCGTTAGCAATATGGGCGATTTCATGGCCGAGTACGGCTTCCACTTCTTCCTTGGTCATGCTCTCAAGCAAACCCGTCGAAACGGCAACCAAGGCGGAATTTTTAAAGGCACCGGTGGCAAAGGCATTGGCCTCACCATCGTAGACCGCAACTTCGGGCATTTGTATACCGGCGCGTTCAGACAAGTTGCGCACGGTATTGACTAGCCACAATTCCGTTGAGGAGCTCGGCGCGCTGATTACGCGTGCGCCAGTCGACCATTTCGCCATAGGCTTACTGATCAACAAAGAGAAGAAGGCACCGGTAAAGCCAACCACCAGCGAGAACGCCAGCAGCGTTCCCAATTGCAAACCATTGGCGGTCAAAAAGCGGTTCACGCCCAATACGGACAAGACCACCGACATCACCACCATCACAGCCAGATTGGTCAGTAGAAATAAGACGATACGTTTCATGCGATTTCTCCGGTTGGGGAAAATAAATAGACTGGCATGAAGATATGGGCGGTCAAGCTGATTTCAAGCGGAGAACCAATCTTGCCATACTGGTTTGGATAATTTAGGCATGGCCGGCAAGCGCCCGATATCGACTTCGGCGTCATCCGGCGAATGAAAGTCTGAACCGCGCGACACCAGAAAGCCATATTGATTGGCAATCCGGGTATATTCTTCGTATTGATCGACGCTATGACTGCCAGTCACGGTTTCTATGGCACTGCCACCGAGTGCGCGGAATTCACGGAAAAAGCAATCGCGCGCGACCTCGCTCAAATCATAGCGACCAGGATGCGCCACCACGGCAACGCCGCCGGCACCCTGTATCCAACTGAGGGCGTCACTGAGGCTGGCCCAGCGGTGCGGCACATAACCAGGCTTACCTTCACTTAAATATTTTTTAAAGACTTCGGAAACCGAAGCACAGGCACCGATCTCGGTCAGGTAACGGGCGAAATGCGAACGTGAGATCAAGTCGGGGTTGCCAACGTATTTCAGCGCACCTTCGTATACGCCATCGATGCCGGCGCGCGCCGCCAAATCGGCGGCCATTTCGCGCGCCCGTTGTTCGCGGCCGGAACGGGTGCGTAACAAGCCCTGCAACAGGGCCGGATTGGTTTCATCGATACCGAGGCCGACAATATGAATCGTGCTCGCGGCCCAAGTAATGGAAATTTCCACCCCCGCCACAAACCCCATACCCAGCTCAGCAGCCGCAGCGCGCGCGGCAGCGACACCGCTGACTTCATCATGATCGGTCAAGGCCCACACCGCGACACCGTTGGCGGCAGCGCGGGCCGCTAAGGCAGCCGGCGTCAAGACGCCATCGGAAATAGTGGAATGACTGTGAAAATCGACATTAAGAGCGAGAGCAGACATAGACATAAGGGCAAGATGCGCCAGTTCGATAGCAAAATCGCTGTCGCTATTGTACTCCTGCCGGCCGTCGTGTGTTGCACTGCAAAATTTACCCTATCGAGGGAGACTTACAATTTCATTTCCACTCGTAAATTGTAAGTAGTATAAGTCTGCGAAAACACATTATCGAGGTGATCAATGCCGCCGAGATTGACTTCACTGCTACTCACCGCCTCATCGGGGCGTAAATTATTGGCCGACAGCCGCACTTGCAGCGACGGTGAGATGCGCCATAAACCATATACGTCGAGTTGGCGTTTGCGACCGGTGCTGCTGAGTTGTGTCAAACTGCTTTGGGTTTGATAGGCCGGCGTCCAGTTCAGGTTAGCCCCGACGGTCAGCGGCAGGCCGCGTGGCCGGTAATCGAGCCCGAAGTTGGCCAATTGCCCCGGCTGCTGGTCGATTTTATTGTTCGGACCGGGAATATCATCGACATTCGACCAGAAACGGCTGTAATTACTGCGCACATCAATCGCCGGCCCTTCTGGGAAAAACTCTTGCAACTGAAATTTCGCTTCCAACTCTATGCCTTTGGTGGTGGCCGATCCGATATTGAGCGGGGTCGACACCCAGCGCGGACCGCTGGCGCTAGCCACCAATTGCGTGGTGCGACGCATCAGATCATCGATCTGGCGCACAAACAGGTTGGCGCTGATCAAACCCGATCGCGTCAGATAATGCTCAAATGCTAAATCTATGCCTTTCGATAGTTCCGGTTTCAGCAGAGGATTACCGGTGCGATCGGGCCGAGTCGGACTATTGAGATTGGAAATACTTGGAACGGCAATCAAATCATTGAGTGTCGGTGCACGGTAAGTGGTGGCGTAGCTCAAGCGTATCTGATCTTTGCTGGCCTCGGACAAGCGCCAGACGCCGTGTAAGATCGGACTCAAGACCCGACTGCGATTATCGATCGCCTGGCCATTGGATAAGCTGCTGGTGGTGGCAATGCCTTCCCAGCGCAAACCGGCATAGGCGGAGAATTGTGCATTAATATCAAATTCATCTTGCACGAACAGTGCCAAGCGGCGCGTGCTGGCACTCAGATCATCGCCGGAATCGTCGAATTGCGGCCGGCCATTATTGAGTGAAATACTGCTCTCGGTACGGCGCCCTATTTCGGCATCCCAACCGGCGGCAAAGGTTTGCCCAGAACCAATCGGCAAGCTGTACTTGCCGCCATTTTTCAGGCTTTGATCGCGCGTGTGATTATTCACGCTGACCACATTTTGCAGCTTACCGGCCCCATCATACTGATTACTCAGTGAAGCCGAGTCGTTTTGACCATAGCCGCCGCCGAACTTCACCACCAACTTGCCATTGTCATCGAACTTATGCTGCCAATCACCGAAAAGACGGAAAAACGTCGACTCGGTACTGCCGCTGTTGGCGGCAAACGCATACGGTGGCAGGGTCACCAAGCTCGGGGAACGATAAATTTGATCGACCTGACTGCTGCCATCCGAGTTACTGCGTGAGCTCATCAGGAATGGTTGTACTGTCAAGGCGTCGCCATTACTGAAAGTGTATTTGAAACGCGGGGTAAAATTACCACCGCTGCTACGGCGTCGGCTTTGGTCGCTTTCCTTTTGAATCAGTGTGGTCGCCCCGTCGCTGCCGGTCTCGTGCGAGTCGGTAGTGCCGGTATCGGCTTGCCGATTCTGGAACAGCGAAGCACTGAGGGTGTAGCTGAGGCTGCCGATTTCACCGGGATACGTGAGTGAGACATTCGGCGCGAGCCGATCTTGCTCGGCAGCCAGTGAGAGTTTCAGGTCGGTATTCTTTTGTTTGTATTCTTCACGCAAAACAATATTGATCGTGCCGGCGATTGCTTGCGCACTGAATTCTGCCACGGCACCGCGAATGATCTCGATCCGCTCCACTTGGTCAGGCGTGAGACTATCCATGGAAAAGCCACGCGGGGCGCGCTCGCCGTTGATCAAAATCTGGGTATAACCATTGCCCATGCCGCGCATACGAATATCGCCACCGCGCCCGGCGCGCCCACCGATACTCACACCCGGCAAGCGTTTGAGCACATCAGCAAGATTGGTATCACCATTGCGATCGAGTTCTTCACGGCCGAAAATCATTTTGGCCGCAGTCGACTGGCGGCGAACATCGTCTTCATTACGCCCGCCATCGATGACCACTTTCTGCACTGCCTCAATTTCGACCGGCGGGGTTTTTTTAAGCGGCTTAAACTCACTACCGACGCTGTCGCTCCGCTTGTTTTCGGCTGGTGTCAGTACCTGCGCATCTACGCCCGACATCGTCACAGCCAATACCGCGATGAACACAGGAGAAAATCGGGAGGAAATAGGCATAAGTATCAGTATTAAAAAGTAAATATTAGTGTTTTTGACAATTTTTGTGCACTACACCATTGTAGAGACATCCATCGCCGAGGCAAAGTTCAGGATGCAACAGTTTTGTATGGAAATGAAACAAGTGCAGCACACAAACAACTTAATGGATCGTCGCAAGCGACGATGGAACAGACTCTGGCAGGGGTTTGTATCTCCTCCCATCGCGTCGCGCCTTCGTCGCTCACCGGCCAATTCTTTAAGCACGAACGCCACCAGGTTCCCGCGCAAAAGCGCGCTGATTCTGAAGAGGCTGTCGCAAAAGCCTGATGGACGTTTTTCACACCTGAAACACCGCATACCTCGTCATTCCCGCATGCCACAGCCTCGTCATTCCCGCATGCCACAGCCTCGTCATTCCCGCATGCTTTTGGCGGGAACCCAGCGTCGTTTTTTACACTGAAAATGCCACAATTTCTGGCATTTTCAGTTAACCACGAACGCCGCTGGGTTCCTGCCAAAAGCGCGCAGGAATGACGTGGCCACCAGTTGGGGTAATGATACCGACTCACTACCCTTTTGCGACAGCCTCTTTTGGCCGGGGTTTCAAACCCTAGTCAGATTTTTGATCAAGATTGCAAACAAAAAAACCCGCCTGACACACCGGCGGGTTGGTATTCACATTTACAGCAGCAGCTTTAGTCGCCGCGAGCTGCTAAATTGAGGTTCAATTGCGAACGCAGTAAGTCTTCCGGTTCGGCGCGTGGATTATTGCGTGCCGCTTCCAATCGATCGAGGTAGGCAGCCGTCACGTCACCGGTCACGTAATGACCGTCAAAGCACGAGGCTTCAATGCTGCGCAAAGCCGGATTGACGTCCGAAATCGAGCGTTTCATTGATGCAACATCTTGATAAACCAAGGCGTCGGCAGTAATTTCGCGGCAGACTTCTTGCTCGGAACGACCGTAGGCGATTAATTCACTGCGCGTCGGCATGTCGATACCGTACACGTTAGGAAATTGTACCGGTGGTGCGGCCGAAGCAAAAATCACGCGCTTCGCGCCCGATTCGCGTGCCATCTGTACGATTTCGCGGCTGGTGGTACCGCGCACGATGGAGTCATCGACCAGCAACACACTCTTACCTTTGAATTCAGAACTGATGGCATTCAATTTCTGACGCACCGATTTCGTTCGCACGGCTTGACCCGGCATCATGAAGGTACGACCGATATAGCGATTCTTAATGAAACCTTCGCGATAATCGAGATTAAGTTTCAACGCCAATTCCATCGCCGACGGGCGCGAGGAATCGGGAATCGGCATGACCACGTCGATCTCACCGCTGCTGAATTGTTGGCGCACTTTTTCGGCCAGGTATTCACCCATTTTCAAACGCGTCAGATAGACTGAAGCACCATCGATGATGGAATCGGGACGGGCCAAATAGACATATTCAAATGCGCAGGGATTGAGCGTAGGATTATCGGCGCATTGCTGACTGTAGAGGTTGCCGTCGAGATCGATGAACAAGGCTTCGCCCGGCTCAACATCGCGCAGGAATTTGAAACCCAAACCTTCGAGTGCCACCGATTCGCTGGCAATCATGTATTCGGTACCGCTATCGGTTTCGGCGATGCCTATGCACAGAGGGCGAATGCCGAAGGGGTCGCGGAAAGCCAGCAAACCGTAGCCGGCGATGGTCGCTACCACCGCATACGAACCACGCACGCGACGATGCAACATGGAGACGGCGTGAAACAAGGCATCAGGATCGAGCGAATAACCGCTGGTGACTTCCTGGATTTGATGCGCAAGAATATTGAGCAAGACTTCCGAGTCAGAATCGGTATTGAGGTGACGTCTATCGTTTTTAAACAGTTCGATTTTCAGTTCAACGGCATTGGTCAGGTTGCCGTTATGGGCCAACACAATACCGAATGGCGCATTGACATAAAATGGCTGCGCTTCTTCTTCACTGGTCGAACCGGCGGTGGGATAACGCACCTGGCCTATGCCTATATTACCGGGCAAAGAACGCATATTACGAGTACGGAACACGTCACGCACCAAGCCATTGGCCTTGTGCATGGCAAATTTATTGCCATGATTGGTGGCGATACCGGCCGCATCTTGACCGCGATGCTGCAATAGCAGCAAGGCGTCATACAGCAACTGATTGACGGGATTTTTTGAAACTACACCGACGATGCCACACATGGTGGACTCCTAAAAAGACAAATTAAAACCGGACGTGGCCGGAAATCGACGCTGGCAAAAACGGGATCACTGTTTGTGCCGCGGTTTCCGCCAGGGGACTCAAGAGAGCATTCTTCCAAAAGGCTTGCTGCGGTATGGCGGTCATTCCGCACACCAATACCGCCGCCAATACCAGCACGCAGCCGCGTGCCAGTCCAAATATTCCACCCA
This sequence comes from Undibacterium sp. 5I2, assembly GCF_035019605.1. Taxonomy (NCBI): domain Bacteria; kingdom Pseudomonadati; phylum Pseudomonadota; class Betaproteobacteria; order Burkholderiales; family Oxalobacteraceae; genus Undibacterium; species Undibacterium sp. 5I2. Next base: position 18,924 of record NZ_JASJVS010000036.1, read on the forward strand.
AACCGCTGTCGGCCAAAGACATGCCACTGGCCTTAATGATGGCGTCAACGGCGCGCATCACCAGCGCCATGAGCAAGCGCACGCCGATGAACAGCGCCAGAAAGGCCACGATCAAGCGCACGATCTGCCCTGGAAACACGGCCGGCAGCCAGGCCGACACCAGTTCGCTGTAAGCATTGGCCAGTACAAAGGCAACAATCCAACTCACCAGAGAGAGGATTTCTTTGATCAAGCCGCGCATCGTGCTGATCACTACCGAACACAGTAAGATCAGCAGAACGATATAATCGAACAGCGTCACAGCAGCCCTCAGTTAGCCGGAATCAGCGTGCCGCCGACACCGAGTTTGCTGAGCTTGGCTTGCATTCTATCGGCTTCTTCGTGCGACTCGAAAGGTCCAACCCGCACTCGAATTTTCTCCCCCGAGGAGGTCGCCACTTTCTGGGTGTAAGAATGGATGCCGGCCGCCTTGAGCTTGGCCTGTAAATCATCGACTTTATCCTGCGCCGCCAAGGCTGCTACCTGTACCAAATAAGCAGACTTCGGCGCGGCTTTCGGGCTGCTTTTTCCTTCGAGTATGGCCAGCGCGCGCGCCGCATCGTCGTCGGACTTGAGCGCTTTCGCAGGCTCTGGCTTGCTCTCCAGCTTAGGCTCGGCTTTGCTCTCACTCTTATGCTCAGGCTTGAGGGCCACTTCGGCTTCGACCGGTTTGCTCGGCTTGGGCGGTTTAACTTCCGGCTTAGGCTCGCTCTTCAATTCTGGCAGGCGTTCGAGTTTCGCCGGTATCTCGGCCGCAACAACATGCGGAGTCGGCTGCGGAGCAGCGACGAGCGCTGCCACTTTGTTGGTCGCCGGGCTCACCGGCTCGATGATTTCTTCGCTGGCATCAAGCTCCGGAGCAGCGATTTGACGTGCCGGCACAGGCAATTGCGCCGCCGCCGAAGCGGCACTCAGAGGCTTATCTTTGGAAGGAATGCGAATACTGATGTCATCGGACAAGGGCTTGGGTTCGGAATCGAGCAACATCGGCAAACCGATGATGACAGCCAGCGCCAGCGCCACGGCACCGATCAAACGTCGGCGTGCGCGCTTTTTTTCCGGCAGCATAGGGTCGCTGAGCTGACCACGGCGCGGTGCCTCGGTTTTTTTACCACGCGCGCGCGATTCCAAACTGTCTTCGGCAGAGCGTGAGCGAAATTCACCGTTTTCGTGAGCATTCGATGTTTCTGGCTTTTTTTTAAAGCGCGAGAGCAAACCCATGTGCGAATATCTGCTTAATATTTGATTGATCTGATCATTTGCGGCATCAATGCAGTGCCGCTCGTCTGGCACGCATCACTCCGGCCACCGTCAGAAAGGAACCGAAGACCACTATTCTATCATTTTCACCCGCCTTACTGAGCGCATCAGCATAGGCATTTTCGGGCGAACTGAACTCAGTGATGCTTTTTTCAGCGTCATCGAGCACGTCCGCGGCCAGTAACAGTTGCTTAAGTGCGCCGGCAGAGGCAGCGCGCGGCAGCGGTAAATCGCAGACATGCCAATGATCGATCTTTTGCTTGAGTTGCGCGATCACCCCGGCCACGTCTTTATCGAGCATGGAACCAAAGACCGCGTAAGTATAGGCATGAAAGCCCATATTATCGAGATTTTGCGACAAGGTAGCGGCGGCATGCGGATTATGCGCGACATCGAGCACCACGGTCGGCCGCCCCGGCATGACTTGAAAACGCCCGGGCAAATCGACCATCACCAAGCCGGTACGCACTTCCTGCGCGCCCACCGGCAAGACATGACGCAAGGCTTCCAAGGCTGCCAGCACCGCCGAGGCATTCAAGAGTTGATTGGCACCGCGCAGACTAGGATAACCAAGTGAATTGCGCCGCTGATCGCGCCCGGCGAAATTCCATTGCTGCTTATCGCCGTTGTAATTGAAGTCGCGCCCGAACAAACGTAAATCGGCACCGATGGCCTGAGCATGATCGATCAAAGACTGCGGCGGCTGTGGATCACTGCAAATAGCCGGCTTGCCGGCGCGGAAAATACCGGCTTTTTCAAAGCCGATTTTTTCCCGCGTATCGCCGAGATAATCGACGTGATCGATGTCGACACTGGTCACAATCGCGACATCGGCATCGAATACATTGACGGCATCGAGACGACCGCCAAGACCAACTTCGAGGATCACAACATCGAGCGGCGCATCGGCCAGCAACTTGCAAATGGCCAGCGTGGTGAATTCGAAGTAAGTCAGCGAAATACTGCCACGCGCCGCTTCCACGGCGGCAAAGCTATCGATGAATAATTGATCTTGCACCGGCGTGCCATTGATACGCGCACGTTCATTGAAATCGAGGAAATGCGGCTTGCTGTACAAACCCACCCGATAACCGGCTTCGAGCAAGATCGCTTCGAGCATCGCACAGGTCGAGCCTTTACCATTGGTGCCAGCCACCATAATCACAGGCACAGCGAAGCGGATGTCCAGGCTTTGTTTGACGGCGGCGACGCGATCGAGCCCCATGTCAATTTCTTTGGCATGGCGAGTTTCAAGCAAGGCCAGCCAGGTCGGCAAGCTATCGGGCAAATTTGGCATAGTAGCAATAAAAAAAGCCCGAAAAGAGGTCGGGCTTTTCAAAAAAAATTAACACACACACGTCGCTGTCAGCGGCACGCGACTTTACGCCACCGCTTCGGCTGGCTGATTCTGTAACAGCGCTAACAAACGGGCGATTTCTTCGCGCATCTTGCGACGATCAACAATCATGTCGATCGCCCCTTTTTGCAACAAAAATTCGGAACGCTGGAAACCTTCCGGCAGTTTTTCCCTTACCGTGTTTTCGATCACGCGCGGACCGGCAAAGCCGATCAAGGCCTTCGGTTCGGCCATGACGACGTCACCGAGGAAGGCAAACGAAGCCGACACGCCACCCATGGTTGGATCAGTCAGCACCGAAATGAAAGGCAAGCGCTGTTCCGACAACTTGGTCAGCATCGAGGTGGTTTTCGCCATTTGCATCAAGGATAACAAACCTTCTTGCATACGTGCGCCACCGGTTGCCGTGATACAGATAAACGGCACTTTTTGCTCGAGTGCCGCTTGGGCACCGCGCACGAAACGCTCACCGACCACCGAACCCATGGAGCCGCCCATGAATTCAAATTCAAAACACGCCGTCACAACTGGCACCGACATGATGGAACCGCCCATCACAATGAGGGCATCGGTTTCACCGGTAGTTTCCAAGGCATCTTTGAGACGATCGGGATATTTTTTACTATCTTTGAACTTGAGCGTATCAATCGGCAAAATTTCCTGACCGATTTCATACCGACCACCGGCATCAAGCAAGGCATCAAGACGCTCACGCGCACCGATACGCATATGATGGCTGCATTTAGGACAGACATGGATATTGGCTTCCAAATCCGAACGGTACAGCACGGCTTCGCAGGACGGACACTTGACCCACAGACCCTCCGGGATCGATTTACGATTTGCCGATTCCGAGCGCTGTATGCGCGGTGGTAACAATTTTTCTAACCAACTCATGTTTTCTCCTCTTTGCAGCCACTTGCAAGCGATGCAAGTGGCGTCTGGCTCGGCCTGATACAAAAGCCGTTGCAGCCGTTTGATGGTGTTCGGCGCGTATTTTACTCGTCCAAGGCCTTTCTGACACCAGAAATAAAACTTTTTACTGCCGCAACGGCATTTTCATGCGGCGTGCGCTCTAATTCTTCGATCAGGCGCGAACCAATCACGACAGCATCAGAGACATTGGCAATCGCGCGCGCCGTGGCACCATCGCGTATCCCGAAGCCGACCCCAACCGGCACACTGACATGCTGACGGATCCGCGGTATCATTTCAGCAACAGCAGATAAATCCAGGCTGCCGGAACCGGTGACGCCTTTGAGTGAGACATAATACACGTAACCGCTGGCGATCTGGCCAACCAAAGCCATCCGCGCCTCGCTCGAGGTTGGTGCCAGCAAGAAGATTGCATCCATTTGCTGCGCGCGCATGGCGGCAGCAAACTCGCGACACTCTTCTGGTGGATAATCGACCACCAGCACACCGTCCACTCCGGCCGCCGCCGCGGCAGCGATAAACTGCTGCTGCCCCATGCGTTCGATAGGATTGGCGTAACCCATCAAGACCACCGGGGTGTGTGCATCGGTCAAACGGAATTCGCGCACATAGCCCAGCACATCGCGCAAACCGACTCCGGCCTTGAGCGCCCGTTCGGAAGCGCGCTGTATCACCGGACCATCGGCCATCGGGTCAGAAAACGGCACCCCGAGTTCGATGATGTCGGCACCACCGGCGACGAGCGCATGCATCAGCGGCACCGTCAGCGCTGGCGCGGGATCGCCGGCGGTCATGAAGGGAATCAAACCTTTTTTACCTTGTTGAGCCAGAGCCGCCAAAGTTGTATGAATTCTTGACATGGTAAGCCTCGCTTTACAGTGCCAGACCGGCGCGCTCGGCGACGGTATGCATATCTTTGTCACCACGGCCAGACAAGTTGACCAACACGATTTGATCGTGTTGCAGCGTCGCCGCCAATTTTGCTGCATAGGCCAAGGCATGACTCGATTCCAGCGCCGGAATAATGCCTTCAATGCGGCAGCAATCGTGAAAAGCTTGTAATGCTTCGTCATCGGTGATAGTCACATATTGAGCGCGCCCACAATCTTTCAGCCAGGCATGCTCAGGGCCGACACCGGGATAATCGAGCCCGGCCGAGACCGAATGGGTTTCGATGATCTGACCATTTTCATCCTGCAGCAGATAGGTGCGATTACCATGCAACACGCCCGGCGAACCGGCCGTCAGCGAAGCCGAGTGCTTGCCACTGGCGATGCCCTCGCCGGCTGCCTCGACGCCGATTAAGGCAGTCTGCGTTTCATCGATGTAAGGATAAAAAATCCCCATGGCATTGGAGCCACCGCCGACGCAAGCCACGACAAAATCAGGCTGACGTCCGGTTTGCTCCGGCATTTGCCACAAGCATTCTTCGCCGATGACGGCTTGAAAATCGCGCACCATCATAGGATAGGGGTGCGGACCGGCGACCGTGCCGATGATGTAAAAGGTATTTTCCACATTGGTGACCCAATCGCGCATGGCTTCATTGAGTGCATCCTTGAGCGTCTTCGAACCCGACTCCACCGCCACCACACTCGCTCCCAGCAACTTCATGCGGTACACATTCTGCGCTTGCCGCTTGATGTCTTCGGAACCCATGTAGATCACGCACTCCAAACCGAAGCGCGCACAAATCGTGGCAGTTGCCACGCCATGCTGACCGGCACCGGTTTCTGCGATCACGCGTGGCTTACCCATGCGCTTGGCCAGTAAAGCCTGACCGATCACGTTATTGATTTTATGCGCACCAGTATGATTGAGATCTTCGCGCTTCATGTAAATCTGCGCGCCACCCATGAGTTCAGACCAGCGCCGCGCATGGTAGACCGGCGAAGGTCGACCGACGAAGTACTTGAGTTCGTTACGATATTCTTGCAAAAATTCCCGGTCATGCTGATAGCGTGCATACGCTTGGCTCAGCTCGGCCAAGGCGTGCGTCAGCGTTTCAGAGACGAAGCTGCCGCCGTAACGACCGAAATGGCCGTCGGCATCAGGAAAATGGTAATTACTCGATTGATAAATGGCGGTTGGCTCAACATCGCCTAAGGCGCTGCGTACCGGGAGGGAAGACAAGGGTTTCATAGTAGTCCTGAGAGTTCTTTGTGGACCTGCAACTGAATCAAACGCATCATGCGCGCCATCAGTCTGCCGGTCGCTGGTCTGCCAAGCGTACTGCAGCAATGAATGCGCGCAGCTTGGATTCATCCTTCACGCCTTTTGCCGCTTCGACACCACTGCTGATGTCAACGGCAAACGGTCGTACCTGGCTCACTGCGCCAGTCACGTTGTGTACGCTCAAGCCACCACTTAAAACGACCCGAGGCGCGAGCTCTTTTGGAATGAGAGACCAATCAAAAACCTTTCCACTACCACCATATTCTGCCACGAAGGTATCGAGCAGCAAGCCATTGAAAAATGGACTGGCACGCCGATAGGCAAGTTCACATTCTATCAAATCTTCGGCTTTGGTGTCGGGCTTGACGCGAAACGCCTTTAAAAACGGTCGCGCAACCGCGCCAGCTAAGTCGCCCGCCTGCTGCGGCGTTTCATCACCATGAAATTGCAGCAGCTGTAACGGCGCTTGGCGCAACACCGCGGCGAGCTCGGCAGCGCTGGGATTGACGAATAAACCGACCGAAACGATGAACGGCGGCAAATCTTTCAGCAAGCGCGCAGCGCCCGTCGCCGTCACGGCACGCGGACTGGGCGGATAAAACACCAAGCCGAGCGCATCGGCACCGGCAGCCGCCGCCAAGGCGACGTCGGTGGCGCGGGTCAGGCCGCAGATTTTAATACGGGTGCGATGGGACATAGATAGGCAAAGCTGATCGGAAGGCGACAATCTTACCCTTAATTGATCGAAACAGCAGCCCGCCGATGCGCTTTTGAGCATCAAACAGCAGAAGTTCTGAGATAATCAGCGCCATGAACCCTACTCCTGCACTCCCGCCCAGCACGCCGACCGCGACACCCATGACGCCAGCTCTGCCCCCAACTCTGACTACGCCCTTGTTCGGCCTGACAATTCAACGCCAGCGCTTTTCCGAGGCGCGGGACAGCCTGATGGCGGTAGCGGCTAGCCGCGGCCAGCCGAGTCGGGTCGTGGTCACCCCGAATGTCGACCACATCGTGCGACTGGAAAGTACAGCAGAATTCAAAGCGCTCTACGCCACGGCCGATTACATCTACGCCGACGGCATGCCACTGGTGTGGGTCAGTCGTGGCGGCAAGGCAGCACTGCCGGAACGGGTGACCGGGGCCGATTTGTTTGTGGCTCTTTGCAAAGATTGCATGACAGAAAATAGGTCGATCTTCGTGCTCGGTGGCATGCCTGGTCAGGAGCAGGCTTTGCTACAAGGCTTTGCCAACAGCTATCCGGGTTTACGCGTCAGCATCTTTTGCCCCTCGATGCAATTCACGCCGGACGGCGCCGAAGCCGATCTGGCCATCGCAAAAATCAGCGCATCTCAGGCGCAAATTGTCTTCATTTGCTTGGGCATGCCGAAGCAAGAACAGTTTGCCTTCCGCTACCGCCGCGAACAAACTCAGAACAATGCGCCGCTGCTATTGTGTGTAGGGGCGGCGATGGAATTCGCGCTCGGCCAGAAACGCCGGGCACCGCTGTGGATGCAAGGCATAGGCATGGAATGGTTGTGGCGTTTGGCCAGTGAGCCGCGCCGCTTGTGGCAACGCTACACGGTCCAAGGCATGAAGTTTTTCCCGATTGCGCTGCGCCAGTGGCGCGCACAAAAAAACAACTAAGCTACTTTCTTCAGCTCACACGCCTGCTTGCCCAGCAATTCTTGCCATTCCACAAAAGCCGGCATTTGCCGGCGCGCATACGCCTGGGCAAAATCAAACATCGCCCCCTCCGGCGGTGCCAGTGCAGCCAGTGAGATGAACTGAAATTGATAACCCATGGCAGCGAGTTCTTTTTGGAACTTGGCAATGGTTACATCATCAAGCTGCTGCTTCCACTGAAATGTAGGCGAGCAGTGATAAGCCAACAGTTTGCCGGGGAAAACCGCATGCACACCTGCGGCAAAAGCTTTGGCATTGGCCAGATCGGGCTTATCGCTGGCGCACCAGATCACATCGGCCGAAGCGGCATACGCGAGCGCGCGCGTCAACGCCTGATCGACATCAGTACGACTGGGACGCCAACCGTTAACTTGACGCTCGGCCAATAAGGCATCGGTGCGCGCAATCAGCAGCGTCGGCACACCCAGCACATCGGCGGCCAAGCGCGCCGCCTGCAGGCGCGCTATCATCTCCGCAACAGGCAGCAAGCCGCCGGCACGGTCAGCTTGGTCGCCGAACTGCACCGCGGCCGCACCGGCGCCCAGCAAGGCTTGCATTTGTGCAAAGACATCCTGTTGCGCACTGTCACTGGCCACCGCATCGACCACCAACGGCACGCAAAAGTCCTGCGCGCCCGCCCCTTCGAGAACTGGGATTTGCTGCGCCTGCGTGAGCGCGGCGGTAATCGCCGCCACCAACTGAGGGACGGCCGGAGCGGCACAGTAAACGACTTTCAATCCGGCTTGAACCTGCTGCACCGCTTCATGGCCGCTGGCTGCGCTTAAGGCATGCACGACGCGCTGTTGCGTCAATAATTGCCATAACTTGTCAGCACCATCTTTGGCCGCTCCGACAATCAGAGGCAGCGCGCCACGCCGGGCCAACACCTGCTCGGCCGTGTAATGGCGTTCAATCCCCTGCCAACGCGGGTTGGCATCCCACATTGTTTGTAATTGCGCTGCGTGTTGAGCGTGTGCTGTCATCGTGCTCCCCTATAGTCAAATCGAAAACCTTTGAATCTATCATAGGGGAATTTTTGCATCGCAACAATGTCTTATATAAGACATCCGAAAAATATTTTAATCATATAAAACAATGTCTTAGCGCCAATTTATCGCGATATGAAACGACATTTCTTGCAATGAGAAATGATATGCATCAAATTTCCGCCCTTGTTTCACAATACGAAATTGTGCTCCCACATAGCAACATGTTTGACTCAGTCATCCAAAAATAACAACTCAAACCAAGGATTCGGCTCATTGAGGCTGATTTGCACCCCACCGGCGACGGCCTGCACCTGCTGGGCCGGCAAAGCTGGCTGCCGTTGACCGGATTCATTGAGCGGAAACACCACCACACGCCGCGCACTGCGCGGCACAAACAACTTCACCGCTATCTGTTCCAACCACATCGAGCCACTGCCATCCCGCGGCCCCGAGGCTTGCGTGGCATGACTGGTATCCGGTTCGAGAGTCCACCAGCCGCGCTCGCCGGGGTAAGCAATCAGATTTTTGGCTCGTTCGGGGAAGGAATCGGGTTGACTGCTACTGGTGGCAGCGCTGACAGTCAACAACATACGGCGCGAACTGTTCAAGGGCAAGGCATCGCGACTGCTGAGCAAAAACACCCCGAACTGCCGTCCCAGCGGCGCGAAACTTGGCGTGAGCCAAGTACGTTCAGACGAGTCGCCGAAACCGGCAAACAAGGCGGAAAAGCGCCCCGCCAGTTGCAGACTCGGCCCGAGCGGGCGATACACCAGCTCGCGCCCCTTGAGGCGCCAAGGATCGCTCTGCGGCAGCGCCGCCACGGCCACGCTGGCGGGTGCCCGCTCGACACGGTGATCAACCGCGATGCGTTTGAAAAACGCATCTTTCACCGTGATACCATAGCGCACGCGCAGATAATCGAGATACGCATCCGAACTGACACCCTCAGCCATCGCCGCCACGCTATGCCGTACCGCGCTCGGGACGACAATGCTCAACTGTTGCGGCAGCGCTGGAATTTGAAACAAGCGAAACAAGGCCGCCGCGCTGCCGCTGGTGACCAATTGCCCGCCCTGCCCTTTGAGCGCAAAACTGTCCGGTGCAGTGCGGCTGGCAGCGAGGTCACCGTAATGAAAAAAGAACAAACCATCCCAATCCTGCATACTCGCCAGCGCAGCCATGACCGGTATGATTTCGGCACTCTGATGATTCGGATAAGCTTGGTTATATTCACTGATGACGAAAGGCTTGTTACGGTCACGGTAAAACGCCCGTTTCAGCAAGACTTCCCAACCCTCCCGCAAGGCTGACTGATCACGGATGCGCCAGTCATGTCTATCCCAAGGCTGATGAGGAAAATCATAATGATCGACATACACATGCTCGTCGACATAATCGAGCTCGCGCTGGGCATCGGCATTCAAAATGCCACCGAAATACATTTGCGTACCGCTCAAGGGTACCAAGGGCCCGACCTCGGCGCGCACTGCCGCACGCAGGGTATCGAGATACTGCTTATCCATCGCCACCAGAAATGCAGTGAAATCGAGCACGCGCCGCTGCGCACCACGCTCCGCCCCGACATATTGCGTCTCCAGCAAGGCTGGCAAAGGCCAGTCTATGCGCCGCAAACAGCGCCGCAACAGTTGCGCAGCACGGCCCAGCCATCCGCTGCCTTCGGTCAGCACCCGGGCTTCCTCTTGCTGTAGCAAGAGCGCACCGCTGCGACTGAGTCCGCAACTATCCCAGCGGGCACAAGCTTGCTCCACACTGCCATATTGCCGCACTATCCAATGCTGCCACTGCAGTTGCAATAAGCGTTGGTATTCGCCCGGCAAAGCATCGAGTTCACGTCTTTGCCAAGCCCCGAGCAAGGACGATTCGTTGCTGATCTCTATCATCGCCAAGGCACTATCTTCATTCAAGTGCAGGCGTCGTATCAGTTGTTGCGCATACTCAACCTGCAAAGTCAGCATACGTGGCTCAAACAAATGCAGTGGATGACTGGCAAAGGGCATGCTACTGCCGGGCGGCAGCGGTGTCACTTGATCGACGGCATAGCGAAATGTATATCCCACATGTAAGTTCAAATTCACATACAGGCCCTCCTGCTTGAGCGCATCGATCAAGCCGCGCAAACGACTCAGCGCCACCGGGTTGAAACTCGGAAAGGCCCCACTGCCCAAGATGCCTTGCGGATCGTCGCTGCTATCACTGAGTACACTGTCGAGGTGATGCAGGCGCACCGCATTAAAACCGAGACTACGCAAGCGTCGCGCCAATTGCAGCGCCTGCTCGGGAGTCGGAAAATTGGCTGCACCAGCCAAACTGATGCCGAAAAAGCGCACGCGCGTATCGTCGGCGCTATTGGCTTTCCCATCGGCACCGACGCGGTAAAAATGCGCATCCTTGGCAAACACCCGGTCGGCCGCCGTCAGGGGCTGATTGAGCGCACTGAAATCGGTGATACTGGAAAATTGATCGGGATTGACATCGAAACGATACCAATCGGGATTCGTCGCAGCCGACGCCGTCAGTGAACCCAGCAGCAGCCCGGCAGCAAGGACAAAACGGCCGATTGTTGGAAAATAATTCATGAAATAAATCGCATTAGCAAAGCCAGCCAGTAGAATATCTCACAAACAATTGCTAAACCTATGCGCCGATGAAGATTCTTTCTACTCAACAACAAGCCCCAGCCTTACCAGCAGTTGAAATCCACCTGATACAAGCCATGGTGATGTTGTTTGCCATCTTCTCATTATTGCCATACGGCATATCCTGGGACTATGCCGGCACCTCGGCCTTGACCATGGAGGGCTCGCTGACTACCAAGCTCGAATGGGGCAGCCTGATCTTGGTCGCGCTATATGTGCTGTACCGCAATTTACCGGTGGCGCGCCAAGATTTACGTGCGATCAACCCTTTCCTGCTGTTAGTCTTGCTGTGGTGCTTACTATCGAGTCTGTGGTCGCCCTTGGCCGGCGTCAGTTTTAAACGTGCCATACAGCTGTATGGCATCGTCCTCATCGGCCTATCCATACAACTTGCACCTCAGCCACTGCATCTGATAGTCACGGCCTTGTTGCGGGTATTGATGGGCATGCTGCTGCTGTCGCTGGTAATGGCACTCGCCTTCCCCTCGATTGGCATCGATTACGAACTCGGCAATGCCTGGCGCGGTGCCTTATCGCAAAAAAATGAACTCGGGCAAGTTGCAGCGATGGCGCTCTTGCTGTGGCAAGTCAAGGCTTGCATGGAGCGTATCGATAGCAAATTCTTGGGCGCTGCGCTGCTGTTCAGTTTTTTCATGCTCATCATGAGTAAAAGTTCGACCAGCCTGTTGATCGCGCTCTCAACCAGCGCCGTGTTTCATCTGTTCAGAAAACGCCGTCTCTCTTCCGACTACTCACTGACGCGCATCCTGCTCAGCCTGTTGTGTCTGATCCTGCTGATGTTGTATGCATTCTATTTGCAAGAATCGCGCTTTCCAACTTGGCCAGAAGTATCGGCACCGATCGCGAGTTTATTTGGCAAAGGTTCTGATTTAACCGGTCGCACCGATATTTGGAACTTGGTTTGGCTGGAAATTCATCGGCACTGGGTCATCGGACTCGGTTACGGTGCATTTTGGCTGGGGCCCGACAGTTTGTCGCAATATGTGATCAGCGCGCTCAACTGGATACCCTTGCAATCGCATAATGGTTATCTCGACATACTCAATGAACAAGGTTTGATCGGGCTGGGTGGAACCGTACTGGTATTACTCACGCAAGCGCGTCAACTGGCCATCATGGCGCATGGCGACCGCTTGCAAGCGGCCTTCTGGAGTGCCATGTTGTTGGTGGTCGTGGTGACCAATTTTACCGAAAGCAGCCTGTTTCGCGGCTTTGGTTTTCAAAACGTGTTTTTTATCTTCGCACTCGTCGCCAGCACCTGCGTCAACCGCCGCCTCAGCGCAGCAAACGCCGACCCAGAGCCAACCCAGGTTGTTCGACCCAGCGGCAGGATAAATCGGCCAGCAGCAGCGAGGCCGCGAGCATGATTGCTACCCGCAGCGGCAGCGCCAAAGGCGGCAACCACACCGTCATCATGCCGAACACCAGCCAGTGATACAGATAGAGTGAGTAACTGATGCGACCGATATACAGCATCAGTGGCGCAGCCAAGCAAGCTTGAACCCGAGTTGGCTGCAGCACCGCATAAGAAAACAGGCACAGCAAAGCGATACCTTGCAAAGAGTAGCGATACGATTCACGGAAGGCTTCATCGCGAAACACTAAGGTGGCCAACAACAGCAGCACACCAAGGGCCGCCAGCGCGGGCCGCTGCAAATAGCCCTGCACGCGCGGGAAATATGCTTCAATCAAAGCCAAGGCAGTGCCGTATAAGATGGAATCGGCCCTTGTATCGGTGGCTTTATAGATACGGTAATGGACTAATTGATCGAGCCCGACCCCATACACCAGATAGACGCGCCAAGCCAGCACCAGCACCAACAAGCTCAGGATGCAGGCAAGAAAACGGCGTGGTTTGGCAATCAAGGCCAAGAATAAAAATGGAAACACCATGTAAAAATGTTCTTCCACTGCCAGCGACCAAGTAATAGACAAAGGCGGCGGCAAGACTTCGCCGCTGTAACCGATGAAAATAGCAAAATAATTGGCAAAATAAAAGAATACCGAAGCCAACTCCTGCCATTGCCAAACTACCCCGGCACAAGCCATGACAAGCAGCGCAGCGACGACGAATACCAGCAAGGCTGGCATCAAGCGAAACACCCGCCGCAAGTAAAATTGCCGCAGCCGCAGCGCCCCGTACTGGCGCGTTTCGCTGATCATTAAACGGGTAATGATGTAGCCACTGATAAAGAAAAAGATCGTCACACCCAAACCGCCGGGTATTAAGTGACCAAGCCAAGCGTGGGAAAACAAGACCAGCAAGATCGAGACAGCCCGCAAGCCATCGAGCGCCGGCAGCCGGGCGGCATGCGGCAGGGAATTTACAGGGTGCATAGAGATACTTCAGGCTTGTCCATAAATATGCGGTTTTTTACCGCGGAAGTGATTGAGCTTGCCGCACTGAGAGGCGACGATGCGCGCCCAATGAAATGCTCGCAGCGGCTTGAAGACCAGCAAACCAAGGGCCAACAGCGCGGCCAACACAGCTTGCAGCAGCGCGCGCAGCACCAGGTACGCGGCGCGGCGACGCGGCTGTGCCGCCATTGCCAGCTCGGTGCGCATGAATAATTGCCCAGTCCGAAACGACCTCTGTAATAACCAGCGCGCGCTGGCGCGTTCCAGCGGCACTTGTTCACTGACTGCCGCTTCATCGCACCAGACCATGCCGGCACCAGCGGCCAGCAAACGGCGAAACAACATGGTATCTTCGCCACCACTATTGCCATACGCCGTGTCAAACGGCCCATTACCATCAACGCTGGGTGCCAGAGCTGCACGCCGCAGCAAGACATTACCGCTGCGGGCATTTTTATCGTCAATGCGGGTACCGCTAGGCATACGCGCGCGCTCAAAATATCCGCCCCGACGTATCCACTCCGGCACCCCATCTTGATACTCCGGCACTACCGGTGCGAATACCACATCGGCCGCATACTGCTGTTGTACTCGCAATAATTGCTCCAGCCAATCCGGCTGCGGACACTCATCATCGTCGATCAAACACAAGTATTGGCCACGGGCGGCGGCGATCACGGCATTCCGCGCCAACGAGATATTCGATACGCTCAGGGTGAGACTGGTCAAGCGTTGCGGGAAGCGCGCAGCGAACTCGGCCAACACCGAGGCGGCCGACTGTTGCGCATCATTATCGAGCACCACCACTTCGAAGCGCTGCGCTGCCAAGTTTTGCGCGAACACGGCAGTGAGTAAGCGCGCCAACAACTGCGGCCTTCGATAAGTGCAAATGCACACACTGAGCTCAGGCATGCGGCTTCACTGGCACGGCAGCGCGTCTGAAAAACGGCAAATAATTCCACCAGCGGCGCACGCGCGACACTTCTTCATGCTGGTTGTAAATCGTGCCGATCACCGCCACACCAGCACTCTGCATTTCCTCTTTCAATCCACGCAAATCAGAGAACAAGCTGCGGTCTTTCTGTGCCACTAACAGTACTGCCCCCACTTGATGCGCCAACATTTGCGCATCCGAAGCCGCCGCGGCACTGTGACTATCAAAAATTACGGCATCAAACTGTTCATGACAGCCTAGCAGTAACTCGCCGATGCGCGGTACCCGCAGAATTTCCAAAGGATTCGGCACGCGTGGGCCGGCCGGTAAAAACTGTAAATTCGGCAGCAAAGGAATCAAAGCGGCCGACAAGGGAATGCGGCCGGCCAGAACCGATGACAAGCCATCAGGCGTGGGTAAGGCAAACAATTCATGCAAATTACCCGAGCGCATATCGGCATCGACCAGTAAAGTGCGCCGACCGAGCTGCGACAAGGCGATCGCCAAACTGGCTGCCATATAGGTCTTGCCTTCGCCAACACCGGCACTCACCAAGGCAATCCGAATTTTTTCGCTGGCACTGAATTTGAGCAACAACTCGCTGCGCAAGCGGCGAATTTCTTCGGCTTCGCGCGAGAATGGCGCATGAAAAAAGCGCAGCTTGGGATCGGCCACACCAGTTAACAATTCAGTCCCACCAAAACCGAACTGTTCGCCCAGCGCCGCGTCGATCTCGGTTTGCGTCAATAAACCAAGGCTCAGAGCCGCATCACCGAAACGCATTTTCTTTTGCTGCTGTTGGGCGAAAATTTGCTCTACTTGGTCCGCACTGAGGCGTCCGCGCTGCAGAAACAAGTCCCCTAAGCGACCGATTTTGAGCGGTGCCGGATTTTCTGACGGCGCTGATTTTTCCGACTCAAACATGTGAGCTCCCCGCCCGCGCTACACTGGCCACCGGCCCGGTTTCAATGAAGCCGACCTGTGCCATCACCGGCACATCGAATTCACGTTCCAAGTCTTCCACACAGCGCACCCGTCGTTTTAATAATTCCAGTAAAAACGCGACACTCAAACCGAACAGCAAACCGCCGAACAAGCCGAAAATAAGATTATTCCTGAGCAAGGGCTTGGCATGTTTTTCGGGTAATTCGGCCCATTGCATAACGGTGGCATCGGAAATCGAGACATTACTGGTCATCAACAATTCATCGAATTTCTGGATCGCGGCATTGTAAATTTTCTGTACGCTGTCGAGCTGGCGTTGATACGAACTGATCACATCGCGGTGCTTTTTATTTTCAAAAGTTTTTTTCTGATAGCCAGCCAGTGATTGCTCCAACACTTTTTCTTGTTGCGCCAAACGGCCATCGACGGCTTGCATGGTATTGAGCACCGTACCCGATTCGCGCTGCAGCTTGGCCTGTAAGGCCAGTCGTTCCTCTTCAATCGCCAGATAACGCGGATGATGCACCCCCAAGGTACTACGGGCATTAGCCATCTGGGCATCGAGTGAAATCAGCGCCGCCTTGAGGCCGGAAATATTACCAATGCCAGCCACTTCCGGCAAATCCGAGCTCAGATTCCCATGCTGCGTCAACTGACTGAGCGAACGTTGCTTGGACTGGGCATCGATGCGCTGTATCTGAATATCGAGTAAATGCGCGCTCAAGGCCGTCATTTGGCGCGATTCCAGATCGACACGCTCATCGAGATCGACGATTTGGTATTCCTGCTGGTAGGCGGTGAGTTTCTTTTGAATATCATCGATTTGTCGGCTCAGCGATTCAAGCTGGGCATTGTATTGATCTTTCCGTGCGCGTGCCGGCGCATTCATCATTTCCAGCGACAAACTGATATACGCTTTGATGATCGCATTGACGATCTCTTTGGCACTCTGCGGGTTGGCGGCCGAATACTGGATCGCAATCACCCGACTGTTCTTATGCGGCACGACTTCGACATTCTTGCTGATCGACTCGGCCAGCGCGCGCAAACCACGCTGCTCGCCGAAGCGTGCCGTCAAATGACGGCTCTCTTCGCTATCTTGCAGGCGCAAACTATCGATCACGCGCTCGGCCACTTGCACGCTCTTGATCACATCAAATTGAGTTTCCAAATAACTTTCATCCTGCAGCGGATGAAACTGGCGGCCACTGATAGGATCGTTCATCCGATAATCGATGAAAATATCGGCCGTCGCCACATAGGTTTTAGGCAGAACCAAACTGACCACGCCGGCGATCAGCACGGCACCGGCCGTGATCATAAAAATCAGTTCGCGCCGCGCCCGCAGCATGGCACCAATCTGCGTGAAAGATAAGATCAACTCACTTGAAGAACTTCGCATCGTCACGTTTAAAAAATCCGTTCATTAATAAACACCACATCACCCGGCAACACCACGTCGGTAATCCGCGCCGAGATCTCTTTGATTTGGCCATCGAGCGCTTTGCGATGAATCACGATGCGCGAATTCGAGCCGCGTTCGGTCATGCCGCCGCCAATCGACAACACCCGCATCACATTGAGCTCGTCTTCCATCGGATACATGCCGGGACGGCGCACTTCGCCATACACATAAAAATTCTTTTGCTGTCCGACGATAAGCACATCGTTTGGTAAAATTTTCGCAATGAACTGTTCTTGGTTCTTTTCATCGTCAAAATCGAGCCGAATACTGGCAAATTGCGCCAATTCGGTCTGACCATCGACACCGGTACGACGCAAAATACGCAAGTATTTATCGGCTCGCGGCGATACCCCGCCAGCCAAGCTCAGGGCATCGAGTACTGTGATCGAACCCTGCAAAGGAAAGCGACCGGGACGCAGCACTTCACCGAGCACAGAAAAACTGCGACTGATTTGCTGACCGAGTTTGACGGCGACTTTAGGATTAAGCAAATACTGGCCCTGCAACAGACGATCGGCAAACAAATTGGCGATCTCACTGGCCGTTTTCCCTTTCACCATCAGCGTACCAACCAAGGGCAGGCTGATACTGCCATTGGTCCCAACTACCACGTCTGCGCCAAGATCCGGCTGACCGAATACCGTGATGAGCAATTGGTCCCCTTCGCCGGCGACATCAAACCCGGCATCGGCCGCGGCGAACTCCGCCGCTGCAGCGCTTGGTTTCGATGGCAACTTCATGAGCTGACTGTCGGCCTTCAAGTGCGTCGACGCCTGTTCACTGCTGGCGCCACTGTTTTGCGCCATTACCGGCGACATCAGCACAAACAAGCACACCCACAGCAGGGACCAGCAAGAGGATTTCGACGTCAACATCATAAAGGCTTCACGCTCATTGAAATTCAGACAAGTAAAGGAAACAAGGTATTTTATCGCGGCAGACTAAACAATTTGCAAATTTTTGTCATATGTACAAACATTTGATCTCAAGAACCAACAAAACGCGAGGAATAGTTGCATTGTTGAAAATCACGTGGCAAATCGACCGCTGCAGCAAAGAAAATTAATACGGCATGGGCATAATCATGCCACATAACAATTCTTCACTATTAATAAATTGTCTCTAAGTGCAAGCTACGTTAACATTGCGCTAATTGAATGAAAGATACAGCATGACACTTCCTCTGCCCACCACAGCCACCACAGCCACCACAGCAGCACCGATCACCATCGTCAAGCTGGTGATCATCGCACCAGTCCGCGATGAAGCGGATCTGATACGACTGACCCTCGACTCCATGGTGGCACAAACCGTGCGGCCGGTCGAATGGATCATCGTCGATGATGGCTCGCGCGATGACACCGCCGCCATTGTGCAGGAATATGCCGAACGCTATGATTTCATTCGCTTGGTGCAACGCCCGGACCGCGGCTTTCGTAAAGTCGGCGGCGGCGTGGTGGCCGCCTTCAAATTCGGCATCACACAAATTACCCACAGCGATTATGAATACATCGCCAAACTCGATGGCGACATGTCCTTCGGCCCGCGCTACCTCGAGCTGATGTTCGCTCAGTTTGCTGCCGATCCCAAGCTCGCCGCCGTCTCTGGCAAAGTGTTTCGGCCCGAAGTCGGCGGTGCGGTGGAAGAATTGACCATCGACGAGCATGTGGCCGGCCAATTCAAACTATACCGCCGCAGCGCTTTCGAAATGATCGGCGGTTTCGTCGAAGAAGTGCTGTGGGATGGTATCGATGTCCATACCGCGCGCATGATGGGCTGGCATACCCGCAGCTTTCATCACCCCGAGGCGATCCTGACACATCACCGCTTGATGGGCTCATCCGACCGCAGCGTTTACCGCGGCCGACTGCGCTGGGGGCGCGGCATCTGGTTCATGGGCTATCACCCGCTGTATGCCTTGGCCTCAGGAATTTTTCGCATGCGTGAAAAACCACTGATCATCGGCGGCTTGCTGATCATTGCCGGCTACTGTGGTGCCGCCCTGCGCCGCGCGCCGCGTTATGAGAATGCGCCATTCCGCGCCCACCTGCAGAGCTGGCAACTCAATCAAATCAAACGCTTGTTATTCAAAAACACCGCCCAAAATACCGATAAATAAGACCGCTGCCATGCTCAATTCTCCGTCACCAGGTAACGCCACCCAGCCGGTTCACTTGCTTTCCGTGCTCACCGGTCTGGCCTTCGGCGTGGCCGTGTGCCTGACGCTGATCGCGATTATTTTCAATGTCGAGCATGTCGACGCCGAAGTCTTCGGCGGCCGCATTTTGATCGCCGCCTTGACCAGCATTATTGTCTTTTCCAGTCATCGCCTGCTCAATTCCCTGCAAGACAGCCGCGTTGTTTCTTTATTCCCGAAGCTGACTTGGCGCTGGTTCATCGTCTTCATGGTCGTGCTGCTGACGGCTTATGTAGAAAAAACCTCAGAACAATTATCGCGCAAGGTGATGCTGCTATGGCTGCTGTTGACGCCGTTTTCCCTGATGCTGACGGCACTGCTGATACGGACTACCGCCGGCCTGTACTACTCGAATCCGGCGCGCCGCCGTAAAGCCATCCTGATCTGGTCGAATTCCGCTTGTGCCGAGTTAGTCAATTCCTTACGCAATACACCGCTGGCGGCGGTCGATGTGATAGGTTTTTTCGATAATCGCAACACCTCGCGACCACCGAGCAATCTGCCGCGCCTCGGCGACCTCGAAGATGCGGCCGAATGGATGATTGACCCGGAAAGTGGCAAGATCAAGGTTGACGTGGTTTTCATCGGCATGAACACGCGCGACCCGGAAGAACTCGGTGAAATCCTCGAAATTCTCTACGACAGCACGGTGACCACCTATTTTGTGCCGGAATCGCTGATCTTCGGCATGCCCGGCATACAATTGCGCGAATTAGCCGGGCGGCCGGTACTGGCCTCGATAGAAACGCCGTTCATCGGTCTGGCCGGACTTCCCAAGCGCGTCCTCGACTTCATCGGTGCCACCATCGGTTTGATCTTGCTCGCCCCGGTGTTACTGGCAGTCGCCATCGGCGTGCGTATGAGTTCACCGGGGCCGATTTTTTTCCGCCAAGTTCGCTACGGTATCGCCGGCAAACCGATCAATGTGTATAAATTTCGCAGCATGAAAATCGAACCGGAAGACGTGCCGGTGATTCAAGCTACCGTTGGCGATACCCGCGTGACCAAGTTCGGCAGTTTCATTCGCAAAACTTCGCTCGATGAATTGCCACAGCTATTCAATGTCCTCAGTGGCGACATGAGTTTGGTCGGACCGCGCCCGCACGCCGTCGCGCACAATGAGTTGTACCGCAAATTAGTCAATGGCTATATGTTCCGGCATAAAATCAAACCTGGCATCACCGGTTGGGCCCAAGTTAACGGCTTACGCGGCGAAACTGAAACGCTGGAAAAAATGCAGGCACGGGTCGATTATGATCTGTATTACCTGCAGCACTGGTCGATTTGGCTCGACATCGTCATCATCTGGCGCACCGTAAAAGTGGTATTCGGCGACAAAAACGCTTACTGAAGCGCGCCGGCCTCAGCGCGCCTTGATCCGCCGCAACCAGCTACCGAACGGCGAGTGTTTCAGACCATGACGAGCTTGCCGATACCGTCCCTGCGCTTGTGCCAACATGGCAGGGGCAGAAACCGCGCCCTCACACAAGGGTTCAAAGCCACTGGCAAAGCGCTGTTTGTAGGCTTGCTCACCACGCCCCAGATCGACCACTTCGATACCGCGCTCGGCCGCGGCCCGCGCACAGCCGGCCAATAACATCAAACCCGGTGAAAATTCAGCATACGCGGTGTCATACCAAGGAAACCAGTAATGTAAAACCTGGCCGGTACGCAACCCAAAATGCGCGGCAATCAGGGTATCCCCAGCATGCAGGGTCGATAAAATACCAGCAAATTCAGGCTGTCGATGCGCATGTAAATGATCGATTACCGTGCGTATCGCCGGCTGCGCAAACAAATCATGCGCGGGACCGAGCGTGCGCACGAATTGCTCAGATTTTCCACGCAACAGCGCCGTGTAATCGGTCGCGCTGTCAGCATCAAAACAAAAACGCAGCGCCCCGAATTTTTTTGCCAACTTGCGTTCGGCCGTTTCTATTTTTTTTAACAGCGAGGCCTCGCGCGTCGCTTGCAAACGCTCGGCATAGGCAGCAAAGCCGCCACGCAGATCGAGCGTGAGCGAGCGGCTATGCTCCCACGCGCCAGCGGCAAACTCAGTGCGCGCCAGCGGCATATGATTGAAACCCATGTAGTGCACGCGCATGGCAGTCAGCATGGCCGACGGCGACAAGCGCAAGCCATTGGCACATATCGGCCCCTGATAATCGGTCAAGCCGCCGCCTACCGGTGCGGCACACCAGCGGCCCTCCAATTGATACGGTAAGACCGCCGCCAACTTACCGGCCTGTTCGATCAGTAACAGGCGCAGCTGCGCGCCGCCCTGGGCGACCGCGACGGTATAATCGGGATGGTAATACGGACTGCGGTACAAGGCTTGCTCGTTCAATAACTGCAACCATGCCGAGCGTACGCCATGGTCGAGTTCGGCGACCGAAATCACGCTATACCGCATCGTTGGCCTCGTGACTGAGATAAAATTCTTGCAAACTCTGCTGCAAGCCGACATCGATAGTTTGCTCGACTACGGCCGACAGACGACTGTCGGCAACCGGTTCGAACACAAATAATTTATACACATCGGCCAGCCGTAACTGCATAGGATTGACGCTCAACATCCAAACATCACCGCCTTCATCAGCCCTGGCCCACCAAGCTGTCACGTGGCTGCCGCTGGCTTCGGCTTGCACCACCCAACCGGCTTCGAGCATGCGCTGCATCACAGCAGAAATCTCATCAAGGCCGAAATACGTGGCGGCCCGCAGTTGCGCCGTGCTGAGTAAGGCCGAACCGGCACGCGTGCGGGCGCGCGTCAACTCAATGAGCAAGCGCATCGCATCGGCGAAGGCACTACCGGGCGTGGGTACATGCCACCAACGTTCAAACTTTAAGATCGGCAACACCGCTGCCAGCACGGCCCCAACCAAAGTAATGAGCCAGGATAAATATATCCAGAGCAGAAAGATCGGCACCGCCGCCAAAGCTCCATAGACGATGGTATAAGTAGGAAAATGCGCGACAAAAACAGCAAAGCCACGCTTGGCAATTTCGAACGCCGTGGCCGCAAACAAACCGCCGCAAGCAGCATCGCGCCAGTCTATGCGCCGGTTCGGCACAGTCAGATACAATAGCGTGAAAGCACCTGTGGTAACGGCAACCGACACCAAGGTATAAAACACCGCCCCCAGAAAAGGCACGGCACCGACAACACCACTGGTAGCAGTAAACAAATACGACGTCAGCGAAATCGATACGCCAATCAAAAACGGCCCGAGCGTGACGATGGCCCAATATACCAGCACACGTTGGAACAGTGGCCGGGCGCGCTTGACTTGCCAAATCTGATTGAAGGATTTATCAATCATCGCCATCGTCGCGATCGCCGTCAATATCAAGGCACCGCCACCGACGGCGGACAAGCGCGTTGCCTTGGTGGCAAATTGCGTCAGGTAGCCAAGTATGGTGTTAGCTATGCCTTTAGGCATCAGATTCTGTACAAAATACGCCTCCAGCGAGGTGCGGAAGGTATTAAACAAGGGAAAGGCGGTAAAAATCGCCAACGCGACCGTCAAAATCGGCACCAACGCCAACACCGAGGTAAACGTTAAACTACCGGCAACCTGCGGTAAGCGGCCGTCGCGCAAACGTTGCAAGACGAATTGTAAGAGTTTGGGTAAATGTTTCCACGACATGCCATGCATAAAAATCTTCACTGAAAAGTAGCAAACGCTATTTTACTGATAGCGGAGTAATAAAGCCCCATATAATCTTGGCTTGACCAGAAAAAAAACACCACTCCATGCCCCGATCTGAACTGACGATACTCGTTTTATACTACTCACGCCACGGCAATACGCAAAAAATGGCCGATTTGATAGCACAAGGAATCAACAGCGTACCTGGCTGCGAAGCCCGCTTGCGCACCGTGCCGGCCGTTTCCAGTCAGATCGGCGGCAGTGCCGCGGCCATACCCGAGAGCGGCCCGCCGTATGTCGAGTTATCTGACCTCAGCGACTGCGCCGGCTTGGCCTTGGGCTCACCTACGCGCTTCGGCAATATGGCGGCAGCGATGAAATATTTTTGGGATGGAACTGCGGCCGACTGGCTCAGCGCCACCTTGGCAGGAAAACCGGCCTGTGTCTTCACTTCCACCGGCAGCATGCATGGTGGCCAGGAATCAACCTTGCTGAGCATGATGCTGCCACTGTTTCACCACGGTATGATGTTGCTCGGCCTCCCCTACAGCGAAGCCGCCCTGATGACCACCAAGACCGGCGGCAGCCCTTATGGTGCCAGCCACTGGGCCGGCTTGGATGGCAAAGAAGTTATTTCCGACGACAGCCGCGAATTGGCGATTGCGCTCGGTCGACGTTTGGCGCAGACCGCACTGCGCCTGCATGAACCGGCGGCGCAACGATGATCAGCCAAGGCCAACACAGATCCCACCTGCTCGCTTGCGCCAGTTTGGCCACCCTGTTGTTACTGTGCTTAGCGTGGGAGTTATGGCTGGCACCGCTGCGCCCGGGCGGCTCATGGATGGCACTCAAAGCCCTGCCCTTGTTACTACCCTTGCGCGGCGTGATCAAAAAAGACAATTACACCATGCAATGGACCTCGATGTTGATTTGGCTCTATTTCATCGAAGGTGTGGTGCGCAGCTACAGCGATACCAAGCCGGTATCGATCTGGTGCGCGGCGCTGGAACTGGGCTTGTCCCTCGTGTATTTCGGCAGCGTACTGGTATATTTACGGCCACTGAAACGGGCTGCCAAAGCCTTGGCGAAACAACATGGATGAATTTCTCTCAGCCTGCCGTGCTTTAGTCGGCAGCAACTATTTACTGCGCGACCAAGTCGATGTCCTGCCCTATGAAACCGAATGGCGTCAGCGCGTACGCGGCAAAGCCTTGGCGGTCATCCTGCCGGCCACGACCGCAGAAGTGGCTGCCATCGTGGTCCTATGTGGACGCTTTGGCGTTGCCATCGTGCCGCAAGGTGGTAATACCGGTTTGGTGCTCGGCAGTATCCCCGACCAAAGCGGCAGCGCCATCATCCTCTCGCTCAAACGCATGCACGCGATCCGCGCCATCGATAGCGTCAACAATACCATGATCGTCGAAGCCGGCTGCCTGCTCGAACACGTGCAGCAAGCCGCGGCCGCGGCCGGACGTCTGTATCCGCTGGCACTGGCATCGCAAGGTAACTGCACCATAGGCGGCAACCTCGCCACCAACGCCGGCGGCACTGCCGTGCTGCGCTACGGGAATGCGCGCGAACTCTGCCTCGGTTTGGAAGTCGTGAATGCCGACGGCAGCATCTGGCACGGCCTGAAAGCTTTACGCAAAGACAATACCGGCTATGACTTGCGCGACCTCTTCATCGGTGCCGAAGGCACGCTGGGCATCATCACCGCTGCCGTACTTAAGCTGTATCCGCAAGCACGCAGCAGCAGCACCGTACTGTTGGCACTGGCCACCCCAAGCGACGCCTTGGCCATGTTGAATCTGGCGCGCAGCACGCTCGGTGCCACCCTCAGCGGTTTTGAATTGATCGCCGACTTTTGTCTGACCTTGGTGGAAAAACATTTCCCCTCCCTGCATACGCCATTTGCACAACGCCACCCTTACTATGTACTCTTGGAAAT
The DNA here is from genome assembly GCF_035019605.1 of Undibacterium sp. 5I2. Classification (NCBI taxonomy): domain Bacteria; kingdom Pseudomonadati; phylum Pseudomonadota; class Betaproteobacteria; order Burkholderiales; family Oxalobacteraceae; genus Undibacterium; species Undibacterium sp. 5I2. Next base: position 43,544 of record NZ_JASJVS010000036.1, read on the forward strand.
CTCCGACCATCAAGCCCAACCTCAGGCCGGCCATGCCATCGAAGCGCTGCTCGAACTAGCGCTGGCACAAGGATTGATCGCCGATGCCGTGCTGGCCAGCTCAATCGCCCAAGCGCGCAACTTGTGGGCGCTGCGCGAAAATATTTCGCTGGCACAGGGTACGGAAGGAAAAAATATCAAACACGATATTTCCTTACCGATTTCTGAAATTCCCGCCTTCATCGAGTACATGGCAACGTGCTTGGAGCAGCATTATCCGGGCTGCCGCACGGTGTGTTTCGGCCATATGGGAGATGGTAATTTACACTACAATATTTCCGCTCCCGAGCACGTCGACAAGCAAGATTGGCTGACCCAGCAAGCCGCTATCAACCGTCTCGTGCATGATCAAGTCGACCGCATGCATGGTTCGATTTCGGCCGAGCACGGGCTGGGCAGCCTCAAGCGTGAAGAAATCAAACGCTACAAGTCAGACACCGAACTCGCACTCATGCGCGCCATAAAAATGGCACTTGATCCGCAGAACTTGATGAATCCGGGGAAAGTACTTTGACATCCTCCCCGCCCTAAAGAGGCTGTCGCAAAAGGGTAGTGAGTCGGTATCATTACCCTGACTGGTGGCCACGTCATTCCTGCGCGCTTTTG
>NZ_JASJVS010000037.1:0-44106 GCF_035019605.1 Undibacterium sp. 5I2
ACCCACCGAAGCGACTCAAGCAGTTTTTGTTTGAGCGCCGTAGGAATCCCTGTCCTTTAGGGCGGCGAGGATGTCAATTGTTGCGGATGGCGCAGGTCGTGAAGCCGAACGGCAGGTAGGCTGGACAACGGCCGACCAAGCCGGTCAGCAGTGGGATGAGGCCGAGATAGCCCCAGGGCGTTTGCGGGCCGAAAAAGGCCAGGCTCAGTATGGCTGCGCCGAGCAGCAGACGGAGGATACGGTCGGCATTACCTACATTTTGTTTAAACATGGTGATTTCCTTGCTGTGTATGAAGCTGTATTACACCGCGGCGGCGGCAGGACCGTCTGTGACTAGCTCACAGATGGCGCAAAACAATGGTTTGCAGCAAGGCGCGGTCACAGATTTCTATTTGCTTATGCCCGAGGCGCAGCGCGCCCTGATGCTCAAATTCCTTGAGCATGCGCGAAACGACTTCGCGTGCCGAGCCCAATTCGACGGCGAGCTGTTGGTGCGTGGCCAATACGATGCCGGCAGTGTCTGGTGCCGCGAGTAAGTATCGGGCCAGTCTGACATCGATACGTTGCAGGGCGATTTCTTCTATGCGGGCGATCAGATTTCCTAGCCTTTGCGAGAAGGCGGCAAACACGAAACGACGGAAGGCCGGACTGTTGCTGAGTGCTTGTTCGAAGGCTGCCGCATCGAGCGTCAGCGCGTGCACCTGGGTTTCGGCAATAGCGCTGGCCGGATAGCATTCTTGGGCCATCAGACAGGAGGTGGTGATGCTGCAGGTTTCGCCGCCGTTGACACGATAGAGCACAATTTCACGGCCGTTTTCGGCCGTTTTTACTACCCGCACCGTTCCCGCCGTCACGACAAAGTAGCGCTCACAACGGTCGCCCGGACGAAACACGACGGTGCCGACCGGAAGCAGGATTTCCTGACATGCCGGCATCAAGGCGCGCCAGTCGGCTGGGCTCAGCATGGCATTGCTTGGTACAGCTTGGGCGCGGCGTAACGCGTGTTGCGTGGTGACAGGAGGGACGGCGACATCGGCTTGCTCGCTTGTATGCAGACAGAGAAGGCTTGATGATACGGCTTTCAGCATGACGGCGGTAGCTTTAGAACGTGCAGACATCGTTGGCGCAACGTTTCAATCGTGTTTCATATGTGTTTCAATGGATTTAAATTGCAACGCCATGTGAAACGTATACCGATTGTTTTGGGATAGGTTTTTCTTGCTAGCGGCGCTAAGTCGATGATTTTGTTGAGGAGTTTATATTTCTCTCACTGTTGGCATGGTGTTTGCGTTATGCCTGACAGTTCCTACCCTTTCCGGAGTGAAAAATGAGTCATTATTCAGCAGGCGCCGCTTTCCGCAAGGCGATCCAAGAAGAATCACCTTTGCAAGTGATCGGCGCGATCAATGCCAATCATGCCTTGCTGGCCAAGCGTGCCGGTTTCAAGGCGATTTACTTGTCCGGTGGCGGCGTTGCTGCCGGTTCCCTGGGTTTGCCTGATCTCGGTATTTCCAATCTCGACGATGTGCTCACCGATGTGCGCCGCATTACCGATGTCTGCGATTTACCGCTGCTAGTCGATGCCGATACCGGCTTCGGGGCGTCGGCTTTCAATGTTGCCCGTACTGTTAAGTCGATGATTAAATTCGGCGCGGCGGCCATCCATATCGAAGACCAGGTCGGTGCCAAGCGCTGCGGTCATCGTCCCGGTAAAGAAATCGTCACGCAGCAGGAAATGGTTGACCGTATCAAGGCGGCGGTGGATGCCCGTAGCGATCCCGATTTCGTGATCATGGCGCGTACCGATGCCTTGGCGGTGGAAGGCTTTGAGCGTGCGCTCGAACGTGCCCACGCCTATGTCGAAGCCGGTGCCGATATGGTGTTTCCGGAAGCGATCACGGAATTGCCTATGTATCAGCGTTTCGCTGCGCATTTGCGCGTGCCGATTCTGGCCAATATTACCGAATTCGGTGCTACACCTTTGTTCACGGTGGAAGAGTTGAAATCGGTCGACGTCGGTCTGGTGCTGTATCCCTTGTCGGCTTTCCGTGCCATGAATAAGGCAGCGGAAAATGTGTATGAAGCGATCCGTCGCGATGGTACACAGAAAAACGTCGTCGATACCATGCAAACGCGGATGGAACTCTACGAGCGCATCAATTACCACAGCTTCGAGCAAAAGCTCGACGCGCTGTTTGCTCAGCAAAAAAACAAATAAAACCATTCCTTACCATATCTGCGAGACATCGAGGAGCAAAAAATGACTGAAGCTACTACCCCATTCAAACCGAAAAAATCGGTGGCCTTGTCCGGTGTTACCGCCGGCAATACCGCTTTGTGCACGGTCGGCAAGACCGGCAATGATTTACATTATCGCGGCTACGATATTCTCGACATCGCCACCACGTGTGAATTCGAAGAAATCGCGCATTTGCTGGTGCATGGCAAATTGCCGACGCCGGCCGAACTGCTCGCTTATAAAGCCAAACTCAAAGCCCTGCGCGGTTTGCCAGCCAGTTTGAAGGCGGCCTTGGAATGTTTGCCGGCTTCGGCTCATCCTATGGATGTGATGCGCACCGGGGTGTCTGCACTCGGTTGCATGCTGCCGGAAAAAGATGATCATAATTTGCCGGGCGCGCGCGATATTGCCGATCAATTGATGGCGTCGTTCGGTTCCATGCTGCTGTACTGGTACCACTACAGCCACAATGGCCGCCGCATCGAAGTTGAAACCGGCGATGATTCCATCGGTGGCCACTTCTTGCATCTGTTGCACGGCATTGCGCCGTCTGCGCAATGGGTCAGCGCCATGCATACTTCCTTGATTTTGTACGCGGAACATGAATTCAATGCTTCGACCTTTGCCGGTCGCGTCATCGCCGGTACTGGTTCCGACATGCATTCGGCCGTGGCCGGTGCCATTGGTGCTTTGCGCGGTCCTAAGCATGGCGGTGCCAATGAAGTCGCTTTCGAAATTCAGAAACGTTACGATAATCCGGACGAAGCCGAAGCCGATATCAAAAAACGTGTGGAAAACAAAGAAGTGGTGATTGGTTTCGGCCATCCGGTGTATACCATTTCTGATCCGCGCAACAAGGTCATCAAAGATGTTGCCAAAGAATTGTCGCAACAGGCCGGTTCGACCAAGATGTACGATATCGCTGAACGGCTTGAAAGCGTGATGTGGGAAGCGAAAAAAATGTTCCCGAATCTCGATTGGTTCTCGGCGGTGTCGTATCACATGATGGGCGTGCCGACGGCGATGTTTACGCCCTTGTTCGTGATTGCCCGTACTTCCGGTTGGGCCGCCCATATCATCGAGCAACGCATCGATAACAAGATCATTCGTCCGAGTGCCAATTATGTTGGCCCGGAAGATCTCGCATTTGTGCCACTTAAAGACCGTCAATAAGCTGCGCGCCGACGCTGCCGCCGTGATTACTGCGGCGGCGCCGCTGCTGCTGTCTCTTAATTTTTCCCTGACTGAGCCATGAATACTGCAAATCGCAAAGCCCTACCCGGCACTAAACTCGATTACTACGATACCCGTGCCGCGGTCGACGCCATCACTCCTGGCGCCTATGACAAACTGCCCTACACCTCGCGTGTTTTGGCCGAAAATCTGGTGCGCCGCTGTGATCCGGCCACGCTGGAGGATTCGCTCAAACAATTTATCGAACGCAAGCGTGATCTCGATTTTCCTTGGTTTCCGGCACGCGTGGTGTGCCACGATATTCTGGGACAAACTGCGCTGGTCGATCTGGCCGGTTTGCGTGACGCGATTGCGGCGCAAGGCGGTGATCCGGCGCTGGTGAATCCGGTGGTGCCGACTCAATTAGTGGTCGATCACTCGCTGGCAGTCGAATGCGGCGGTTTTGATCCCAATGCCTTCGCTAAAAACCGCGCGATCGAAGATCGACGTAATGAAGATCGCTTCGATTTCATCAATTGGACTAAAAAAGCGTTTAAAAATGTCGATGTCATTCCACCTGGTAATGGCATTCTGCATCAGATTAATCTTGAGCGCATGTCGCCGGTGATCCAAGTGCAGGATGGCGTGGCCTATCCCGATACCTTGGTCGGTACTGACAGCCATACACCGATGGTCGATGCGCTCGGCGTCATCGCCATCGGCGTTGGCGGTCTGGAAGCCGAGAGCGTGATGCTGGGACGTGCCTCGTGGATGCGTCTGCCCGATATCATTGGGGTGGAACTGAGCGGCCGACCGCAGGAAGGCATCACCGCCACCGACATCGTGCTGGCGCTGACGGAATTTTTGCGCAAGCAAAAAGTGGTCTCGTCTTACCTCGAATTTTACGGTGACGGTGCCGCGCGTTTGACGCTCGGTGACCGCGCCACCATCGCCAATATGGCACCGGAATTCGGTGCTACCGCGGCGATGTTTTACATCGATGAACAAACCATCAAGTATTTGAAATTGACCGGTCGCGACGATGAACTGGTCAAGCTCGTCGAGTTGTATGCGAAAGAAACCGGCTTGTGGGCCGAGAGTTTGAAACATGCCGAATATGAACGCGTGCTGCATTTCGATTTGTCGTCGGTGGTAAGGACGATTGCCGGGCCATCGAATCCGCATAACCGTGTGCCGACTTCGGAATTGGCGGCGCGCGGTATCAGCGGCAAGGTCGAGAACGAAGCCGGTTTGATGCCGGATGGTGCGGTGATCATTGCCGCCATCACCAGTTGCACCAATACCAATAACCCCCGCAATATGATTGCCGCCGGTTTGATCGCCCGAAATGCCAATGCCCGTGGCTTGACGCGTAAGCCTTGGGTGAAGAGTTCCTTGGCACCCGGTTCGAAAACCGTCACCTTGTATTTGGAAGAAGCCGGTTTGATGAGCGAGCTCGAACAGCTGGGTTTCGGCGTGGTGGCGTATGCCTGTACTTCTTGCAATGGCATGAGCGGTGCGCTCGATCCGGTGATTGAGCAAGAAGTGATCGCGCGTGATTTGTATGCGACTGCGGTGTTGTCGGGTAACCGAAATTTCGATGGTCGGATTCACCCGTATGCGAAACAAGCATTTTTGGCTTCGCCGCCGCTGGTGGTGGCGTATGCGATTGCCGGCACAATACGCTTCGATATTGAAAAAGATGTGCTCGGCATCGATGCCGCCGGCTTGCCGGTGACGCTCAAGGATATTTGGCCCAGCGATGCGGAAATCGATGCGATTGTGGCTAGCAGTGTTAAACCTGAACAATTCCGCAAGGTGTACATTCCTATGTTCGCCAAACAAGCCGATGATGGCAGCAGCGTCAGCCCGCTTTACGACTGGCGTCCAGCAACCACCTACATCCGCCGGCCACCGTACTGGGAAGGTGCACTGGCAGGGGAACGCACGATGAAGGGCATGCGTGCGCTGGCGGTATTGGGTGACAATATCACGACCGATCATTTGTCACCGTCGAACGCGATCATGCTCGACAGTGCGGCCGGTGCGTATTTGGCAAAAATGGGTTTGCCGGAAGAAGATTTCAATTCCTATGCCACTCACCGCGGCGATCATTTAACCGCGCAACGTGCCACTTTCGCCAATCCAACTTTAAAAAATGAAATGGTGCAGGAAAACGGTCAAGTCAAGGCCGGGTCGCTGACGCGGATTGAACCGGAAGGAAAAATTTCGCGTATGTGGGAAGCGATAGAAATTTACATGGAGCGCAAGCAGCCGCTGATCATCATCGCCGGCGCCGATTATGGGCAAGGTTCTTCGCGTGATTGGGCCGCTAAAGGCGTGCGTTTGGCCGGGGTGGAAGCGATTGCCGCCGAAGGTTTTGAGCGTATTCATCGGACTAACTTGGTCGGTATGGGCGTGCTGCCTTTGGAATTTTTCCCTGGTGTGAATCGTCTTACGCTCGCGCTCGATGGCAGTGAAACCTATGATGTCAGCGGTGTGCGCAGTCCGCGCGCGACGCTGAGCTTGCTGATTCATCGCAAAAATGGTGAGCGCCTCGAAGTGCCGATGTTGTGTCGTCTCGATACCGCTGAAGAAGTTTCGATTTACGAAGCTGGCGGCGTGTTGCAACGCTTCGCGCAGGATTTCCTCGAATCGAGCAAAGCGGCGTAAAAGTTGTTTGAGTTACTTGTTGTTCCGGGCGCGCCGGTTCCGGCGCGCCCCTTTTTTCTTCGGAGTGCTAGACATGGCCCATCTTCCTCAAATTAAAATTCCTGCCACGTATATGCGTGGTGGTACCAGTAAAGGCGTGTTCTTCCGTCTGCAAGATTTACCCGTGGCCGCGCAAGTGCCCGGTGCGGCGCGCGATGCTTTGTTATTGCGCGTGATCGGTAGTCCTGATCCTTATGGTAAGCAGATCGACGGCATGGGTGGTGCCAGTTCGAGTACCAGCAAGAGCGTGATTCTGGCGACCAGCACGCGGCCCGAGCACGATGTTGATTACTTGTTTGGCCAAGTGGCGATCGACCAGGCATTTGTCGATTGGAGCGGGAATTGCGGTAATTTATCGGCGGCAGTCGGCTCGTTTGCCATTGCCAGCGGCTTGGTGGCGTTGGAGCGCGTGCTGGGCGTCGGCATACAGAGTGGCATGGCGAGGGTACGTATTTGGCAAGCCAACATCGGCAAAACCATCATCGCCCATGTGCCGGTTACTGATGGGCTAGTGCAGGAAACGGGCGACTTCGAACTCGATGGCGTGAGCTTTCCGGCGGCTGAAGTACAACTTGAATTTCTGGATCCGGCCGCTGAAGAAGAGGGCGGTGGCGGCGCGATGTTCCCGACCGGGAATGTGGTCGATGATCTTGAGGTGCCTGGTATCGGTACGCTCAAAGTCACGCTCATTAATGCCGGCATCCCAACTATTTTCGTCGACGCGGCGGCGCTCGGTTATACCGGTTGTGAACTGCAGGAGGCGATTAACAGCGATCCGCTCGCCTTGGCTAAGTTGGAAACGATACGCGCCCACGGTGCGCTGCGCATGGGTTTGATCAGCGCGCTGGATCAGGCAGTCACGCGCCAGCACACGCCGAAGCTGGCGTTCGTGGCCGCCCCAGCTGATTACATCGCCTCGAGTGGTAAGGCGGTACAGGCAGCTGATATCGATTTGTTGGTGCGCGCCATGTCTATGGGTAAGTTGCATCATGCGATGATGGGCACGGCCGCCGTTGCCATTGGCACCGCCGCCGCGATTCCTGGCACCTTGGTGAATCTGGCTGCCGGTGGTGGCGCACGCAGTGCGGTGCGCTTTGGTCATCCATCGGGCACGCTGCGAGTTGGTGCCCAAGCCGTGCAAAATCCACACGATGGCAGTTGGAGTGTGACCAAGGCGATCATGAGCCGCAGTGCGCGCGTGCTGATGGAAGGGTGGGTCAGGGTGCCGGCTTAGCTGCGCTTGCGGCAGCAGCATACTGGAACGATGGCGACATTGAACTGTTTTTGCGCGAGCATATTCACATCGCGTGCACAAGCCTTGCATCGCCATTCTATCCTGCGAATTGTGTGAGGAAGAATGTAGAAAAAATCTTGCTTCAATTGATCGCTTGCGCGGCAAACCTCGCCCTTCAGAGGCTGTCGCAAAAGGGTATTGAGTCGGTATCATTACTCCAACTGGCCGACATGTCATTCCCCCATGCTCTCGACTCGTCATTCCCCGCGCAGGCGGGGAATCCAGTGGCACGTCAGTGCCTTCAGGGTGGGATGGTCGATCAAGGGCATTTTTTTTTCTGTTAAATCAACACGTCCTGCTGCGCCTGAGCCGCACAGATATAAAAAGCGCGTGCGCGCCACTGGATTGCCGCCTACGCGGCAATGACGAATTGGGCGATTGGGTGGATACGTAGTCGACCTGGCCTGCTCTCGACTCGTCATTCCCCGCGCAGGCGGGGAATCCAGTGGCACGTCAGTGCCTTCAGGGTGGGATGGTCGATTAAGGGCATTTTTTTTTCTGTTAAATCAACACGTCCTGCTGCGCCTGAGCCGCACAGATATAAAAGGCGCGTGCGCGCCACTGGATTGCCGCCTACGCGGCAATGACGAATTGGGCGGCGGGATGGATGCGCAATCGACCTGACTTGTGGGTAATGATCAGCGCGCTTTTGCGCGGGAACCTGGCGGCGTTCGTGCTGAACTGAAAATGCCAGAAATCATGCTGTTTTCAGTGCTGAAAACGATACTGGGTTCCAGCCAAAAGCATGCGGGACTGACGAGGTATGCGGTGTTTCAGGTGTAAAAAAGCGTCCATCAGGCTTTTGCGACAGACTGCCCACGCGCCGCATCAAGCTTGCCGCTGCAAGCCATTGTCGATCAACCAATCGACCGCGCTTTCCCAGGCAATGCCGGCGGCATTGAGCATCAGCGGGACGATGCTGTTTTTTCCCAAGCCGGGATGGGTATTGACTTCTAACAGATAGGGCTGGCCATCGGCAAAGCGGAAATCGACGCGTGAAAAGGCATTGAAGCGAAAACAGGCATGCAGTTTTTCCGCGATGCTTTGTAATTCCAGTTGAGTGGCGGCGGACAGGCCGCAGGGAATGGCGACTTGGTAGCGATCAGATTTTTTGATAGCCGCATCGAACATTCTTCCTGCGTAGGCGATGCGGGCTACCGGCAGGCTCTGGAACTGCGGGCTGCCGGGCCGGCCGAACACGGCAGCAGTGTATTCGAGCCCATCCAAAAAGGGTTCCAGATAAATTTCATCATAATTGATCAGCAGGCGCGTGATGGCTTGCTGAATGTCTTCTTGGCTTTCGACTAATTCAGTCGAATTGCTCGAGCCACCGGTGGCTGCCTTGACGATCAGTGGAAAGCCGAAAGCGGCGGCAGCAGCGCCGATGTCGGCAGCGCGGCTGGGCCACTCGGCGCGGGTAAATGCATACCAGTCGGGCGTGAGGAAGCCGGCGGCGCGCATGATTTGTTTCGACAGGATTTTATTCATGCCTTTGATGCTGGCCATTTTTCCATTGCCGGTGTAGGGCTGGCGTATCAATTCAAACATGCCTTGCAGTTGGCCATCGCATTCGAGTTCGCCGTGCAGGGTGTTGATGACGATATCGAAGCGCCCCTGAATGGCAAAGGTGGCCAGTACGTTGGCATGGCGCGTGACGATGTGCGCGGCTTGATCCGGGGCTGATTCGTCGACCCAGCCGGCGCTATCCCAATTCAACAGGGTACAGCGATAGCGCTGTGGATTGGCGTGGGCGATGATTAATTCAGCACTGCGGCGCGACAGATAATCTTCAGAAGAAAATCCGCCGCTCAGTACGGCTACGTTCAAGCGATGCTGTGTGTTTACCATCGCTCAGGCCGTCGCGTTTGGGCTGGATTTTTCTGACGCGGCGATGACTGCGCTGAGCGTGACGTTGGTGTAGATATTAGCCAGCGTGGCGATCGGGTCGATGATGGGATTGATCGCTAACAGCAAGATCGTGATCGCTTGTGCCGGTAATCCTAAGGGAATGAGCACAATTGAGACCATGGCGATCGAGACGATGCCGGGTGCACCGGCACCGGCAGTGGCGGCTAACACACTCAATACCAGCGCCAGAGCCAGATCGGGGAAGCTCAGCGATATGCCATACAGTTGGGCCGCAAACACGGTTGCTGAGGTGTAAATGATGATCATGGAAAAGCGGTTGATGACGGCACCAAGCGGGATGACCAGGTTGATGATGTCCGGTGACATCCTGAGTTTGTCGCCGGTCAGGCCATCGATTGCCGCCGGCATGGAAGCGAAGGTGCTGCTGGTACCGAAGGCGATGAGCATGGATTCCTTCATGGCGGACAATACCACCAGCGGCGAGCGGCGCGTCGCCATGCACAGCACTATGGTGTCGAGCAAGATGATGAGCAGTGAAATACCCCAGATCATGGCGACGAATTTGGCCATTGCCACCAGGGTTTCGGCACCGGTGCTGGCGAGTTCGCTGGCCAGCAGCGAGAATAAGCCGAACGGCAGCAAATACATGATCCAGCTGATGATTTTGAACAACACCTTGAACAAGGCATCGGTGAAATTGAGGATGTGATGGGCGGTGCTGCCGCCGATCTTTCCGGTGGCTACGCCCAGCACCAGTGAAAAGAACAGGATGGACAGATTCGAGCCTTCGCCCATGGCTTGGAACACATTCGAGGGGATCATCGATTGCAGAAAGTCGAAAAAGCCGCGACTGGTGCCGAGCTGGGTGCCACCGTCAGACTGGTCGGCGGCATTGAGTGTTTTACCGAGCAAGATCTGCGCTTCTTTACTCAGGTCTTCACCGGGGCCGACTAACAGGCTGACCACCAAGGCCAAGAGGCTGATGGCGAATAAAAAAATCAGGCTGCTGACGATGATTTTAACGATGTTGTGGCGCGCACTTTCTGAGGAAAATAAGCGCCCGACGCTGGTGATGAGGGCGGTCATCAGAATCGGGATGATGGTCATTTGCAGCAGCTTGAGATAGATCGCACCGACCGGTGCGATCATGTGCGAGAACGCGGGGAAGAATAAGCCGGTCAGGATTCCGACGATCATGGCAATGAGGATGACGACGGGCGACTTGAGCCAGTCGAGAGAGTAAGCCTGCACTGCTTCGGGAGCGGATTTCATGGGGGTGTGACCTTGTGTTGATTTTAATAATGATGCAGAAACAGCTGATTAACCGTGGTGTTGCCGGAGCTTGGTTCGAGCAAGAGGTTGAGCCAGGCCAGCCAGTGCTGCTGCGGCCAGTCGACCATCGCCACGATTCCGCTGGTTAATTCCGGTAAGGCGATATAACCGAAGCGGATGCCGAGTTCGGCATGTTCGATGAACAGGTATTTGGCTTCGACTTCATCGCAGAATGCGGCATCGATGCGACCGGCTTCGAGCGCCGCACGCAGACTGGCGATATCAGCAAAGGCGCTGATGCGGCCAGCTGGAAAGCGTTGTTTAGCCATGCTCAGGTAGGCGCTCTGGTCGATTGTACCGATTTGCAGCGGCAGCTTGCTCAGGGCTTGGATCGATTCGTCGCCGGGGCGCTGCGCCATGATGCGCATGCGATTGGTCAGCAGCACGTAGTTGAGACTGATGTAGGGCTTGGTGTAATGGATTTGCCGCGCGCTTTGCAAGTCACGTTTGAGGCGGGAGAAGGCGATGTCGGCTTTGTTTTGTTTGAGGGCGGCAATCAGTTCGGCATTGCTGCGGTAACTGGCATCCCAATTGAGCTTGACGCCGATGGCGTTGGCGATGCGAGTGGCGAGGTCGACGTCGTAGCCGCTCCAGACACCGTCTTTTTGCAGCGTGAACGGATAGACTGGGACGGCCATGGCGGCCACGCGCAATTGGCCACGCAGGCGAATGTCTTGCACCATCTGCAGATTATCCGGTACTTGCTGGGCTGGCACGGCCGCGGCGTAACAACACCAGAAGCTGAGCGCGAGTAGCGCTAGCGGCAGCCGGAAATTATTTTTTATAATATTTCGCATAGATTCTGACTAAATCTTCGGCGCTGCGCGTCGGATAGTTGAGTTCCAAATACAGATTAATCCACGATAATAAATGCGTACTGTTGCTGTTGACGGCAATGCCAAGGCCATCGGCGCGGGCGGGGTCGGTGATCGGGATGGTTTTCAATTGCACCGAACGTTCCGGGTATTTCATCAGATAATTTTTGACGCCGATTTCATCGCGCAGGGTGGCCATGGCTTTACCTTCGAATACGGCATTGAAGACTTCGTCCCAAGTGGCGAGCTCGAGCACGCTGGCTTTGGGAAAGGCGGCCTTGGCAAAGTCGATGTAGGAGTTGCCCTTGGGTTCGGCCAGTTGACCGCGGAACAGCGCCATTTCCTTGAGCGGGTTATTACCGTCGAAACCGGCGCGGCTGGCGGTGAGACGATTGAGCACCAGTACCGGGCGCACGATCACATATGGATGGGAAAAACGTACTTTTTCAGCACGGCCGAGGGTTCGACTGATTAAGCTTAAGCCGATGTCGGCCTTACCGCTGGCGACTAAGTCGACCAGCTCATTGAAGGTTTTGGCCGAGCGATCGATACTGATCTCAACTTGCAGTGCTGCAGCTAAATTTCTGGCTAAGTCGACGTCATTACCCGATAATTGGCCCATGCTGTCGGCCATCAAATACGGGATCACATCTTTGGAATACATAGCGACTTGTAAGCTGCCACGGTCTTTGATTTTTTGTATATCGGGTGGTAGCAGCGTGCCGGCCGTGCCATTTTGTGCTTGCGCTGGCAAACTGATCAGGCACAGCCAGCACAGGCGGTAAAAAAGTTTCTTGAACATCGACATGCGTTTCCTTGTTATTTACTGTCTGGCACAAACGCGCCATTCCAGTTGTCGGCGGGTGGGTGCAGGGTGAATTCGGCGCAGCGCGCGCGCATCAGGGTGCAGGCATGGTCGTTCGCTTGCAATTGTTGCGCTTGGGCGAATAAACTGTCGGCTGCTTCCCAGCGTTGCGCGAAGTATTCCAGCAGGGCGCTTTCATAGAGGGCGCGGAATTGCTGGGCCGGTTCGCCCAGTTCACCTTTCTTTGCCAGCAGTTCGTAGATATTGATGGCTTTACTCTTGCCCATCAAGATGACGCGATCGAGCCAACGGGCTTCGATGCCGCTGCCGGCTTCGCCAAAGGCGACTTCGCCGATCAAGATGCTGACTTGGTAGAATTTACCCAGCGATTCGAGGCGGCTGGCTTGATTGACGGTGTCGCCAATGACGGTGTAGTTGAGGCGCTTGGCGCTACCCATGTTACCAACTACGACGTCGCCGGTCTCGATGCCGATGCGGGCATGGAAGATCGGCAGGCCTTGGGCTTGCCAGTGCGGCCGTTGTGCGCGTAAGGCGGCTTGCACCGCCAGTGCGGCTTCGCAGGTGCGCAGCGCATGCTGCTCGACCGGCAGCGGCGCATTCCAGAATGCCATGATGGCGTCGCCGATGAATTTGTCGACGGTGCCGCGCATTTCTTCAATGACATTGCTTTGCAAGCTGACATATTCGCCCAAATGCGTGATCAGGGCTTCGGCACTCATTTGTTCGGCGATGCGGGTAAAGCCGACGATATCGGAAAAGAAAATCGTGATCCGTTCGCGCCGCCCACCCAGACTTGCTTCTTCGCCCGACTGCACCAGGGTGCGCACCAAATCGGCCGGCACGAATTTGCGGAAGGAGCGCAGGCCGGCCTTCATGCTTTCGAACGCCGTCGCCATTTCATGTAACTCGCGAAAGCGCGTATGGAGCGGCAATGAGCCGTCGACATGGAATTCGCGGATCGCCAGTGCTTCACGTGTCAGTATCGCCAAGGGTTGGGTGATGCCTTTGGAGAGGCGGATCGAGAGCAGGAAGACGATGAGCAAAGCGAGGCCCGATATGAGTATGCTCAGTACCAGGTTGCGCCGGATGTCGCCGATGAAATCATCTTCCGGTACGACGATGCCGATGTACCAGTCGAGCCCGAGTTCTTCCGGTATCGGTAGGAAATAGCCGATGTAGTTCAGACCGGCTGATTGAAATTTGGTAAACCGCGGACCGCTGACATCGAGTACGTGTTGGTGCTCGGAAGTTTCGCTGGCCAGCAGCTGATAGCTGAGTAAAGCGGCGGCATCTTTGCTCTGGTTGATGTTGGCCAGGCTGGTTTGGCCAGCCTCATTGGTGACGGTGACCTTGCTGTAATCGCTCAGCGCAATCATTTGACCGGTGGAGTTGATGATGAAGGCGCGGCCAGTTTTGCCGATTTGTAAGCTGCCGATGAATTTGGATAATTCGAGTAAGGTGATGTCGACGCCGACTACCCCTTGCAAGTCTGAGAACGCTTGCGCACCCAAGATCGGGCTTGAGGCGGTGATGCCGAGTTGGCCAGAAGCGAAATGCTTACCGGTTGAAGAAAACAGGTAGGCCGGGGTCCAAGTCGTCGATTTTTTCTTGACTGCAGCTTTAAACCACGGCCGCAGGCGCGGGTCGTAGACCGAACCCTTCAGTACTTCCGTTCTGCTTGGCTGACCGTCGATATCGCGGTAGCTGGCGCTGGTCTTGATGATGGGCGTGACTAAGGCGGCGATGGCGGCTTTGTCTTCCAGGCTGACTTTCGGCATGCTCAAGGCGGTCGCGACGATGCTGCGGGCGGCTTCGTCATCTCTGAGCCGGGTGGTCGATTGGGAGGCAATGCTGCCGTCTTTTTCACGGGTGTTGAGCAGGAAGTTGCCCTTGGTATCGGCGATATAGGTTTGCGTGACTTGCGGGTAGACGTTTAATTGCCCTATTGTTACGCGATTGAAATTTTTCAAATAATCGGATTGGCTGTTGTGCGGATCGAGTAAATCGGCATTGATACTGGCTAATTTGGCTGCCGGGGCCAAATGATTGAGGGTTTTTTCCAGTACCAAGCTGCCGACATTGCCGATGTAATCACGGCTGACTTTATCCATCGATGACAGCGAGAAAATGTAATTGACCAAGAAAATCAGTACCGCCGTGATCGTCACCAAGGCGGCAAAGAACACCGGAAGGGCTATTCGCAGTTGAAATTTGCGCTTCATCATGTGATCGAGCTTCCTGGTTGATACCGTGGCGAACCGATGGGCACACGGAGTTTCTTGGATTATTGCAATAATGCCAGAATTGTACTTGCTCTCCACCATCTGCAGAGCATGCTTGTTGTTTCAGCGTTACTTTGTGTGCTGTATATCTTGTTGGTAACGTTGCTCTATTTCTAAGGCGCGGCTGGCGCTGGGTGCGGCAGGGTCGGCAGGCAAGCCGGGTAGGGCTGCGCGGGCGGCATTTTTTTTAATGATACGCCAGGTCAAAATTATGCCAAGTAGCAACATTAGAAACGGCCCCAACCAGAGCATGGCGTTGGTGGCGTTGAAACTCGGTTGATACAGCACGAACTCACCGTAGCGTTCGACCATATATTGCTTTATAGCCACATCGCTTTTGCCGGCTTCGATCTGGCTGCTGATTTGATGGCGCAGGTCGATGGCAAGGCCGGAGTTGGAATCGGCGATGGTTTGGTTCTGACAGACCAGGCAACGTAATTCAGCCGCCAGGTGTTGCATGCGCTCGTAGTCGGCTTGCGCGCTGGCAGGCACCGATTTCAGCGTACCAGTGTCAAGGCGGGTCATAGGTTTTCCTTCATTGGGCGGCAGCGCTTTGCAGCGGTGCGATGTGGACGGCATAAAAATCATCATCGATAGGGCCGACGTGACGATAGCGGATGATCCCTTTGGCATCGATGACAAAAGTTTCAGGAACGCCATATACGCCGTAATCGATGGCGACGCTGCCATCGATATCGAGGGCGACTTGGCGGTAGGGGTTGCCATGCTCTTGTAACCATTGCCGCGTCGCATCTGGTTCATCTTTATACGCCAGACCAATCAGGGGCAGTTGGTGTTCAGCGGCCAGTTTCAGCAGCCGCGGGTGCTCGCTGATACAAGCCGAGCACCACGAGGCGAAGACATTCATGATCCAGACTTGGCCGCGCAAATCGGCCGTGGAAAATGCTGCCGCTGGCGCCAGGCTGGGACGGCTGAATGCTGGCGCGGCTTTACCCACCTGCACCGAGGGCAGGTGGCGCGGATCGAGTTGTAAACCACGGGCGAGCACGATGGAAAGCAAAACCAGCACTAACAACGGCAGGCCCAGACGTAAGGCGCGCATCATGCCGATGCCTCAGTATGTTGTGCTGCTGGCCGACGTCGGTAGCGGCGGTCAAACAGGGTCAGGATGCCGCCTAGTGCCATCAGTGCGCAGCCCCACCAGATCCAATTGATGCAGGGTTTCAGATAGACTCGTACACTCCAAGCTTGTTCTTGTGTCGTACTGGCTTCGCCCAGTGAGACATACACATCGCCGAAGAAACCGTAAGAAATCGCGGCTTGTGTGATGACTTGGCCAGCCCCATTGAACTGGCGTTTTTCCGGTTCGACCAGTTCGATCAGCTTGCCTTCGCCACGCGTGAGTTCGAATACGCCATGGGCAGCCAGGTAATTCGGGCCGGGAACTTGATCGACGCCAATGAAGCTCAAGCGCCATGGTCCTATGCTTTCAGTCTGACCCGGTTGCATCACCAGATCGCGTTCGATTTCATAGGTTTTGACCATGGTGACGCCGGCGACGAACAGGGCGATACCGCAGTGGGCCACGATCATGCCCCAGTACGACAGACTGAGCAAACGCATGCGGTCGAACAAGGCGCGCGAGGCACCGTTATCTTTGAGCTTGCGTAATTGCTGCAGCGGATGGGCCAGGGTGGCCAGCGCCAGCGTGATGGCGGCGACCAGACCGATTGCCATCAGCAGGCTGCCCTTGCCCATGCTCCAGATGACCGCGCCGGTCAGTGCGATGGCGACCAGCAGTGGCAGGCACATCGGTTTGATTGCTGCCAGCAACGGCATGGCTTTCCACTGGCTATGCGGTGCCAGCGCCATCAGCCAGACGGCCGGCAACAGCAAGGGGGCGAACACGGCATTGAAATACGGTGGACCGACCGACATTTTTTGTCCGCTCAGCACTTCGACGATCAAGGGATACAAGGTGCCAAGCAAGACCGCGGCGAGGGCGCAGACGAGTAATAAGTTATTCGCCAGCAGCATGGATTCGCGCGATACGGCAGCAAATTGGCCGCCCAGCCCGACTTGTCGGGTGCGCGCAGCATAGAGCATGAAGGAGCAGCCGATGATGACGATGAGTAAGCCGAGTATCAGTATGCCGCGGCGTGGGTCGGTAGCAAAGGCATGTACCGATGTCAGTACGCCCGAGCGTACCAAGAAGGTACCGAGCAGCGAGAGTGCGAAGGCAACCATCGCCAGCAGGATGGTCCAGCTTTTGAGGGCATTGCGTTTGTCACTGACGGCCAGTGAATGGATCAAGGCGGTGCCGGCTAACCATGGCAGTAAGGAGGCATTTTCTACCGGATCCCAAAACCACCAGCCGCCCCAGCCTAAGACTGAATAGGCCCACCAACTGCCGAGCAAAATGCCGATGGTCAAAAATGACCAAGCGGCATTGGCCCAGGGGCGTGACCAGCGCGCCCAAGTCGGATCGAGTCGGCCTTCGAGCAGGGCGGCGATGGCAAACGCGAAGCTGACGGCAAAGCCGACATAGCCCATGTAGAGCAGCGGCGGATGGCTGACCATGACCGGATCTTGCAGCAGTGGATTCAAATCATGCCCGGCCGCAGCGGCTGGCAGCAGGCGCAGAAAGGGATTGGAACTCGACAGTAAAAATCCCAGGAAGGTGACTTGCAAGAGCAAGAGTATCGCCAGCACGCGCACGCGAAAGCCGGCGGCCAGCGCTTGCGAGAACAGCGCGACGGCGCCAGTCCAGCCAGCCAACATGAGTATCCACAGCAGCATGGAGCCTTCATGCGAACCCCAGCTGGCGGCAATTTTGTATTGCAGCGGCAATAAAATATTTGAATTTTCAGCAACATTGCGCACCGAAAAGTCGCTGCTGACGAAGCTGGCGACGAGTGCGCCAAAGCTCGCTGCAATCAAGCCGAACACCAAGATGCTCGAGCCGGCCATAGCGCGCGATAAATACGCTTCATCTTGGCTGCGGCGACTGATGTGCCACAAACCGTAGCTGCCGGCCACGAGCGAGAGTGCGAGCGCGAGCGCGAGGGCGAATTGTCCCAGTTCAGGTATCATTTTTTAATTTCTATCGGAAAAAGTAGCGAATATACGTGCTCTGCATCAGAGTACGCTTCACGGCAGCACGGTAGCGATGCGCAACAGCACATCTTGCTTACCGACAGCAACGTCATCGAGGGCAACAAACCAATCGCCAGCTTGCTTGCCCGGTGTGCCGCTCATCGAGATGCGCGCTTCCAAGCGGACTTTTTGCATGCTCGAGAGCTTCTTGGCTGGATTCATTGCCTGACTGTCGTCGAGCTGGAACGACAGGGAGTTACTTTCCAGTAATTTGCTGGCGGGAAAGCGTCGCGCCGCCAGTGGCATGGCCGTGCCGTCCGGCGCTTTGGCGATGATGAACAAGGTGGCGCTGGCCGGCAGCCCGGCGCTGCGCCAGCGCTGTTGCAATTCCTTGCTCACGCTGACTTGTCCGGCGAGGCTGGTGGTCGCTGCCGCAGGTGCCGGCGCTGCCGCAGCTGCTGCAGTTGCAGCAGTAGTAGCTGCACGGCGCACCGGTAAATCGGCCAAAATCGCATCGATTTGGGCGATGTCGGGGGCACCGGCTGGGAAGCTGGCACGCAGACGGCGCCAGTAGTCGGCCGCCAGCTCGATATCATTGTTTTGCATGGCCGCAGTAGCTGCCAGCGACAAGGCTTTGGCATGGACCGGATCATTTTGCAGCGCTTGTTGTATCAGTTGCAGTGGTCGTCCAGCCAGTATTTTGTTATTGCTCATCGCTAATACGTCGGCCAGGTCGGCCAGGATGTCGGGATGCCCCGGTGCCAACAGCAAGGCTTGATCGAGTGCTTGCGCTGCGCCGCTGAAATTGCGCTGCAAGGCGCGCGAGCGCGACAGCAATACCCAGCCTTCGAGATTATCCGGTGCGGTTTGTAATTTTTTCTCTAACTGCGCAATCCGCTGCTCGATCGGGTCGCTGCTGCCCGGATGTTTGGCGCTGTCTGGCATGCTCGCTTCGTTTGATACGGTCGACACGCTGGCCTCGGTAACGGCGTCGGCCCCCGGCGATTGCCAGACGCGGCTATCCCACTGTGTCGTCAAAGCATAGATAGCGAGCGCCAACACCGCCACGGCGGCGCTCAGTTGCCAACGCTGATCGGGGCCATCTACCGCCGCAACGGGGCCGCGTGCCAGTACCTGATCGGCTAATTGCGTCCATTCTTGCCGCAGCAGTGTTTGAGTGTTGACTGGTTGCAACACTTCTTCTTCAATTTCCAAACGCTTGGCGAGCATCAATTTCCATTCCGGCGAGCCCGATGCCGCGTTGCGCAAGAGGGAAATGGGCTTTTTCCAGATCAGACACAGCAGTCCAACGATCAAAGTCAGCAGGAGTGTTGCAAGAAAGAAAAAAATGATCATGAAGTGTCGGGTTTTTTGGATGTAATTGACGTAGAGCAAAGTATAATTTGCTATTTTCTTATTCATACGGCAAATAAAACTGCCCTCGCGCCGCAAAACAGACGCTAACTTAGAGCACTTTCAACTATGACGCAAGACAATATTTTATCCTTTGGGAAATTAAAATATTTGAAATTAGCTTTGGCTTTGATGGCGCTTTGCATCATCTTGTACGCCTTTGATAATCCACCGCTCAAACCCAATGGCGGCACGCCGCTCGGCTACGGACTCGGAACCGTGGCGGCCTTGCTGATCTTGTGGTTACTCGCTTTCGGCATGCGCAAGCGCGCCTACCATTCCACCCTCGGTACGCTGCGCGGCTGGTTGTCGGCGCATGTCTACTTGGGCTTGGCCTTGACCGTGGTGGCAACTTTGCATACCGGTTTTGAATTCGCTTGGAATATTCATACGCTGGCCTATGCCTTGACGATTGCTGTCATTCTCAGCGGCTTCTGGGGTGTGGTGCTGTATCTGCGGCAACCGGCGATGATGGGGAATTTGCTGAACGGCCAAACTTTGCAGCAATACGGGCAGAGCTTGCGCGATCTTGACGATGAATGCCGTCAACTGGCTGGCACCACGACGCCAGAGATCCAGGCTTGCTTGGCAGAATCGGCGCGGGCGCATATTTTTGATGCTTATTGGCAAAGATTTACCGGGCGCAATCGTCACTGTGCGACCCAGCAAACGTTGACGGCACTCGAGCAAAATCGCGCCGAGCGCACGCCGCTGTTGCAAGAAATTTACACTTTGCAATTTCGACGCTTGCAGCAGCTCAATCGTATTCGCGCCTATGTACGCCTGAAAAGTTGGACGGAAGTCTGGCTCATCGTTCATGTACCGCTATCGTTCGCCCTGTTGGCCTGCTTGATTGCCCATATCGTTGCCGTTTTCTTTTACTGGTAGGTCAAGATGCACAGTACCCCTGACGATGCGATTTCTGCGGAAATATCGCGGCTGCAAAAACCGCTGGCCGGGCGCCGCTGGCTTTCCTGGGTTTTGTTTCTGGCACTGATCAGTGCCTGCTTACTGGCACCGATTGCCGCCGGTATCTGGCCCGATCAATTTGCGGCTATGCATGCCGGTCAGTATTTCAAGCCGCCTGCGAGCGCGGCCGAGATTAGTGCTGCTAAGCATGCTACCGCACCGCCGCCACGCGCCGCCGCCCCCACTTATATGCAACTCGATGCCAGTTGGAATCCTGGTCATGTATCGAGTTCTCATCAGCCTTGGGCCAATGATTGTAAAGTTTGTCATGCTCAGCCTTTCGTGCGGGTGCAAGATAAAGAGTGCTTGAGCTGTCATAAAAACACCGGCGACCATGTCCCTCAGCATACCGCCAATGTTGCTGAGCTGCATGAGGTACGCTGTGCCACTTGCCATCGTGATCATCAAGGTGAATTTGGCTTGGCGCAGCAAAATAAACGTTACACGGCAGTTGCTTGCAGTAGTTGCCATGCCAATATTAAAGCCAGTTTTGCGGCTACGAAAACCGAGAACGTCAGCGATTTTGCCACCGGCCATCCGGCTTTCCGTATTCAAACGGCGGATGCCGCCGGCATCTTGGTGCGGCAACGTCAGGACCATCCCTTATCGGAAAGCACGACGCTGAAATTCCCGCATGACGTGCATGTGGCCAAGGCTGGGGTAGCCAGCCCGGACGGTAAAGTAGTGCTGGGCTGTGTGGCTTGCCATAAGCCCAATGCCGATGGGGTGGGGTTTGTCCCGGTGACTATGAAAAAAGATTGCCAGAGCTGTCATGCGCTGAAGTTTGAGCCAGCCGTGTCGCAGCGCGAAGTGCCGCACGGCTCGGTATCGCAAGTGTTGTCGACTTTGCGTGAATTTTATAGTTATGTCAGCGTCAATCGGGTCGCACTCGACCGTCGGCCAGACCTGGTAGCACCATTTCAGATCCGGCCCGGTGGCACGCATACCCAAACCGTGGCCAGTTTTATCGATGCCCCTGGTGATGCACGTAGCCGAGCAGTGGCGGCGGCGACCGATTTGTTTGAAAAAACCTCCTGCGTGGTGTGTCATCAAGTGAGTCGTGTCAATACGCCAGGTCAAGCCGGTACACCGGGGCAAGATATGCCACAGTGGAAAATTGCCCCATTGGCAGCAGCCCATAGTTGGATGCCGAAAGCCGCGTTTGATCACAGTAAACATGCTACGGCGCAATGTGCAGATTGCCATAAGGCTGCCAGTTCAAGCAAAGCCGATCAGGTGTTGATGCCGAGCATCAGCGATTGCCGTACCTGCCATGCCGGCAACACGCCGGTACCGAATAAAGTGCGCTCCGATTGTGGCTTATGCCATGGTTTCCACTTGCCGGCCGCGAGTGCCGCTTCGATATTGAGCAAGACACATGTGCCAGCACTTGCGGCGGAAAAGATAGTCCCATGATGAATCACTCGAGTTTCTTCCAGCCGCGCGCCCGCTTGGCCATGGCCTTGACTTTGCTGGCCGCTCTGTGTGCTTGCGGTGGCGGCGGCGGCAGTGCCGGCAGCAGTGCCGCCGTCAGCAGCGGATGTCAATTCACGATCTCATCAGTGCCGCAAGCTTTGACGGCGGCCGAGGTCGAAACCATCATCGCTCAGGCCGTGCAAGCGGCCGTCAGTATTCATGCCAAAGCCACGGTCGCGGTAGTCGACCGCTCTGGGAATGTGCTGGCGGTATTTAAAATGACGGGCGCTGCCGATACCATCAGCATCGGTTCGCGCCTTGGTGTGCCAGCGCAAGGCTTGGAAGCGCTCAATGGCATCGTGCCATCGGAGTTGGCGGCCATCGCCAAGTCACTGACTGGTGCGTATCTGTCGTCTTCCGGCAATGCTTTCAGCACCCGCACGGCCAGCTACATTATTCAAAACCATTTCGCTCCGGAAATTTTACAAACTGCCGGTGGCCCCTTATTCGGTGTGCAGTTCAGTCAATTGCCATGTGGTGATTTTGTTACGCGCGGCATTGTCGACAGTGTTGGCCCCAAGCGTTCTCCGCTAGGCTTATCGGCCGATCCCGGTGGTTTCCCCTTGTATAAGAATGGCCGCGTGGTTGGTGGTATCGGTGTCATGGCCGATGCGGTCTATGGGCTCGATAAAACGCCGTCCGCTGGCAATACCGATATCGATGAACGTATCGCCCAGTCGGCTGGCAAAGGTTTCGAAGCGCCAAGTTGCATTCGTGCCGAGCGTATCACTGCCGGTGGTTTGGCCTTGCCATATACGAATGCCGATGCGGCATTGATCGCGGTCAGCGCGCTCAGTTTGCGCGATGTCAGCGTAGCCGGTGCCGGGCAGTTGTCGGCGGTGGCGACATATTATGATGCCACGTCGATTCGGGCCGGTCAGGCTTTTGGTACGGCGGCTTCGGGCTTTGTGGCGGATGCCTCGGTGTTTCAGACGCAGAACGGCTATGTGCTCAGCGATAGCAGTGGCGCGCCACGCTATGCGCCCAGCGCTTCGCAAACGCCAGTAGCCATCGATCAAGGCGGCAGCGGCTTGAGTGCGGCCGAGGTAACAGCCTTGTTGCAGCAAGCACTAGGTGTGGCGAATCAAGCGCGTGCGCAGATTCGCAGTCCGCAGGGATCGGCGGCGCAAGTCAGCGTGTCGGTGGTCGATCTCAACGGCAAGCTGCTCGGGCTGACTCGCACGCCTGATGCGCCGGTATTCGGTACCGATGTGTCGCTGCAAAAAGCACGCACGGCCGTGTTCTTTTCCTCGACGCAAAGCGCCGCCGCGCTGAACGCACAGCCAGCCTTGGCCTATCTGGGCGGGACGGGATTTGCAAACGGTGCGCCATTCAGCTTAGCCAGCAAATATGTAGCTGGGGCGCAAACGTTTTTCAATCAGTCGTATGCTTTCGCTGATGGTACGGCTTTTTCAGCGCGCGCCATCGGTAATATTGCACGACCAAACTTTCCGGATGGCATTGATGCCAATAGCAATGGTCCTTTGGCCCCAGCTTTGTCGCAGTGGAGCGTGTTCAATGATGGTTTGCAGCTTGATTTGATCTACAGCAGCTTGATCGAAGCCATCACGCAACCAGGTACGGCGAATAATAATTGTAGCGCCAGTGGCAGTCCGGCCAATACCGGCATCGCCGCATTGAAAAACGGTATACAGATTTTCCCGGGCGGCTTTCCTATTTACCGTGGCAATACCTTGATCGCTGCCATCGGTGTCTCTGGTGATGGTGTCGATCAAGATGACATGATTGCTTTCCTTGGGGTGGCGCGTGCCGCTGCCGCGTTGCACAGTGGTTTCGGCCATGCGCCGGCCGCCATGCGCATCGACAGTGTGGCCTTGCCGCTGTCGGGTTTGCGTCTGCGTTATGCGCAATGTCCGCAGGCACCGTTCAATGCTAGTAGTGAGCAAAACGTCTGCGATGGCTTGTGATGCATAAACCGCTGCTTCTTAGAATGATGATGGCAGCACTGTTTTACAGTGCTGAAGTGGCGGCGCAAGAGACGCAGCCGGCATTTACGCAATTGCAAGTGCAAGCCGCTACGGTATTGGTTCGCGGCGCGCCAGCGCGCAGCGCCGAGGCGATGGCGGAAGTCGCGCGGGGGAATTTGCTCAATGTGTTGGAGCAACGCGGCGACTGGTATCGGGTGGCCTTGCCTAGCCAACTCAGCGGTTGGATACAAAATGTGCCGGCCGAGTATGGTCAGATGGCCTTGTTCATCTTTCCCGCCGCGCAAGCGGCCCGCTTCCTTGATGACACTGCCGCGGGCGGCGTCGATAGTGTGCGTCCCGGGCATGTGCCTATGCTGCTGACACTGCCGCCGATAGACAGTGCCCAAGTCGCGCCACCGCAAGCCGACTTGCCGCGTGAAACACAGGCCGTAGCGGATCGCTGGCGCTTGATGCAGGCGCTGGGCTATAAATTTCCGCTCTACGATCCGTATAATCAAAACCCGCTCAAGGGGGATATGCCTGTCCTCAAGAGTCTCGGGAATGAACTGTTCTTTGAGTTAGGCGTGGTCTCTGAGACTAACTTTGAAGCACGCCGCTTGCCCACGCCAGTGGCGGCACAGGTGGCGATACGAGCGGGGGCCAATGATATCTTCGGTGCTGGGCAGCAAACTGCTTTGGCGCAAAACCTGACCCTGAGTTTCGCTTTGATCAAGGGCGATACCACCTTCCGCCCACCGGATTTTGAATTCCGCTTCGTGCCTGTATTCAATTTTAATCATGCTTCTGTGCGAGAAGCTGGGGCGCTGAATATCGACCCGGGCAAAGGGACGACGCGCAACGACCAGTTTGCCGCTGTGCAGGAATTATTCGCCGATTTCCATTTGCGTAATGTCTCCGAACGCTTTGACTTCGATAGTATGCGCATCGGCATACAGCCATTCAATGCCGATTTCCGTGGTTTTCTATTTCAGGATGCACCGTTCGGGATACGTGTTTTCGGCAACCGTCACAATAATGAATTTCAATACAATCTGGCTTGGTTCCGCCGTATAGAAAAAGATAGCAACAGCGGTCTCAATGATCTCGGCAAGGGTTTGCGTCACGATGATGTGTTTGTCGCCAATCTGTACCGGCAGGATTGGCCTATGCTTGGCTTTACTTCGCAGTTCAGCGTGATTCATAATCGCAACCGTGAAACCGAATTTGCTTACGACAGCAATGGTTTTCTGGTGCGCCCGGCCGCGGTCGGCGATGTGCGCCCGCATAAGTACCAAGTTACTTATCTTGGTTATAACGGCGACGGCCACTTCGGTCGCTGGAATCTGACTGCTTCGGCCTATGCCGCCCTCGGCACCGATGAACATAATCCTATCGCGCAAAAGGCGCAGCAAATCCGTGCCGGCTTTTTTGCCGCTGAATTGTCGCGCGATATAGACTGGCTGCGCGTGCGCGGCAATGTTTTGCTGGCCACTGGCGATAAAGATCCGAACGATAACAAGGCGACCGGCTTCGATGCCATTTTGGAAAATCCCAAATTCGCCGGTGCCGACAGTACTTTCTTCGTGCGCCAAGCCTTGCCCTTGATCGGTGGGGGTGGGGTGGCGCTTGCTGGTCGCAATAGCCTCTTGCCTTCACTGCGTTCTTCGGCCGATGAAGGGCAATCGAATTTCGTCAATCCTGGTTTGGCCATGGTCGGCCTCGGTATCGATGCCGATGTCTTGCCGCAATTGCGACTGTTCAGTAATGTGTCATATCTGCGTTTCATGGAAACCAGTGTGCTCTCGCTGTTACGCAATCAAGCCATGCCTTCGGCTGTGATCGGCACCGACCTCTCGGTCGGCTTCCACTGGCGCCCTTACTTTACCCAAAACCTGATCGTCAATGGCTCGGCTTCCGTGCTGCAACCGGGGGCCGGCTTGCGCGCCCTGTATGGCGATGGGCATGGTAGTTTTTATTCCGTGGCTTTAAACATGGTACTGACATTTTGAAAATCCTTCGCCTGCTCCGCCTTTCCTTGTTCGCGTTGTGCTGCCTGCTGTTGGGCGGCGTGCCCTTGCTCTGGTCCGCACCGGCTGCTGCGTCGGACGGTGCCAAACTGGTCGAACGCGATTATCACATCGCCCCAGCCGCGCCGAAAGCACAAACTGCTGCCCAAGCCGAAGCCAAATCGGCCGGCTGCATGAGTTGCCATAGCGCGACCGACCGTCATACCATGCATGCCAATCCGGCGGTGGTGCTCGGGTGTACCGATTGCCATGGTGGTAATGCGAGTATCACGCACACTGGCGCGACCAAGACGCCACAGTATTGGAAGGCTTTGGATGCGGCGCATATCATGCCGCGCGATGAAAAATTCTGGAATTATCCATCTTCGGCTAATCCGCAGCATTCGTTTGCGCGTCTCAATAAAGAACATCCGGCCTATATCCGCTTCATCAATCCCGGTGATTTACGCGTTGCGCGTGAAGCCTGTGGTAGTTGTCATTTACCTGTGATCCAGGCGCAAGAACGCAGTTTGATGGCAAGCTCGGCCATGCTCTGGGGCGGGGCCAGTTACAACAATGGGATTTTGCCGTACAAACGTTATGTACTCGGTGAATCGTATACCCATGACAGCCAACCCGGTACGGTGATCAATCCTGTGCGCGTCGATAACGAACAGTTTGTGTACAAGGGCATACTCGACCGCCTCTATCCTTTGCCCGCCTGGGAAACTATCCCGCCGGCCGACGTGTTTCGCGTGTTTGAACGGGGCGGTCGGGTAATTTCGAGTCAGTTTCCAGAAATCGGTTTGCCCAATGTTTCCGGTACCTTGCAAAAACTCGATGAACCGGGTCGTCCTGATATCCATCAATCGAATCGTGGCCCCGGCACCGGCAGTCGGATTGCCGTTCCGGCGATCAATATCACCAAGACCCGTTTGAACGATCCGCATCTGTGGTTCCTCGGCACCAATGACCAGCCTGGCGATTATCGTTCTTCCGGTTGCACCGCCTGTCATACCATTTACGCCAATGACCGCGACCCCAAACATTCCGGGCCATATGCCAAGTTCGGTAACAATGGCACGAGCGCGAGCATCGATCCGACCATCCCTAAAAACGAACCCGGTCACCCCTTGAGCCATGCCTTCACGCGCGCGATTCCCTCGTCGCAATGCATGGTTTGCCATATGCATCAACCGAATGTCTTCGTCAATTCTTTCTATGGCTACACCATGTGGGATTACGAATCGGATGCCCCGCATATGTGGCCGGAGAAGCAGAAGTACCCGACCGATGCGGAATTGCGCAGCAGTTTAGACCGTAACCCGGAAGAAGCGGCCGCGCGCGGCAAGTGGAATGAGCCCGAGTTCTTGAAAAATGTTTCTGAACTCAATAGCAAGCTCAAAGACACCCAGTTTGCCGATTACCATGGTCATGGCTGGAATTTCCGTGCCGTGTTCAAACGTAATCGTAAAGGAGCATTGCTTGATGCCAAAGGCAAGATCGTCTCCGATGATGATCCGGATAAATTCAAGAAAACCGTGCATTTGTCCTCGATACACATGGACCTCGGCATGCATTGCGTCGACTGTCATTTTGCCCAAGACATGCATGGCAATGGCCATATTTACGGAGAAGCGGCGGCGGCGATTGAAATCGATTGTGCCGATTGTCATGGTACGGCCAAGAAATATCCGACCTTGCATACCAGCGGCCCGGCGGCGCAACCGGGTGGCCTCGATCTGACCCTGCTCAAGACGCAAGATGGCCGACGTCGCTTTGAATGGCGCGAAGGAAAACTGTATCAACGCGCCGCGCTCGATCCCGATAAAGAGTGGGAAGTCAGCCTGGTGCGCGACAGCGTTAATCCCGAGCATCCTAAATACAATGCCAAGGCGGCACGTGCCAAGTTGATGGCGGCCGGGCCAGAAGGTCGCGCCGGGCAGTGGGGCCCGGGCGTGGCGAAATTCGCCCATGATGATGACAAGATGACTTGTTTCACTTGTCATCTGTCTTGGACTACCAGTTGTGCCGGTTGCCATTTGCCGATTCAAGCCAACTGGAAAACCGAACGCAATCATTACGAAGGCGGCGAAACGCGTAATTACGCTTCGTATAATCCGCAGGTAGTGCGCGATGACATGTTCCAGCTCGGTATCAGTGGACCTGTGAAAGGCAGCAAGGTCACGCCGGTACGTTCGAGCTCGGCCTTGGTGCTGTCGTCGACCAATATCAACCGCGAAAAAATCTACATACAGCAGCCACCGATCGCTGCCAGCGGCTTTTCTTCGCAAGCCTTCGCACCGCATTACCCGCATACGGAACGCAAGGAAGAAACCAAGACTTGCAGCGATTGCCACGTATCACAAGACAACGATAACAATGCCATCATGGCGCAATTGTTGTTGCAAGGCACGAACTTCGTTAATTTCATCGGCTATAACGCTTGGTTGGGCGAAAGCCGTCACATCGAAGCGACCACGGTGACCGAATGGGACGAGCCGCAAGCGGTGATCGGCAGTTATTTGCAGCGCTATGCCTATCCCGATTGGTTCCGTCGCCATCAGGAACATCTTGGTGAGCTGACGGAATCGCACGATCATGGCACTGATGACGCGGTCAATTGCTTGCAATTGCGCGGCGAATACATGTTCGTGGCCGAAGGCAAGGGCGGTTTCCGTGTTTATGACACCGCCAACATCGTCAATAAAGGCGTGTCGCAACGCATCGTCACCGCGCCGTTTTCGGCGCTCGGGCAAGGCACCCACATTGCTTCGAAAAACGCCACCTGCATGGCCTTGCCGACCAATCAGCCTATCGCACCGACGCGTAACAGCGGCGATTTGATGCGTGTGACCAATCAGGAACAAGCTTTCCATCCTATCTATCACTATGTCTTCATTACCGATGCCGAAGAGGGCTTGATACTGAGCAATGTTGATACCTTGGCCGACGGCGAGCCGCGCAATAATTTTCTCACCCGCGCGCTGACCTGGAATCCGCGTGGCTTGTTGACCGGTGCGCGCCATATCACGCTCGGCGGGCACTACGCCTACATCACCACGCCGGCCGGCTTGGTGATTGTCGACCTCAATGATCCGCTCAAGCCACGCCATGTGGCGACAGTGCCGCTCGATGATGCGCGCGCCTCGGCTTTGCAATTCCGCTACCTGTACGTGACCGATAAAACCGGCTTGCGGGTGATTGATGTGACGCAGCCGAGCAAACCGGTGTTACAGGCGAACAGTGTGCCCTTGCAGAATGGCCGAAAACTGTATCTGGCCCGCACCTATGCCTATGTCGCTGCCGGGGCGCAAGGTCTGGCCATCATCGATATCGAAAAAGCCGACCAGCCGACCCTGTACCAACTGTTTACCGCCGACGGCAAGCTCAATGATGCGCGTGACGTCGTGGTCGGCAGTACCAATGCCTCGCTGTTTGCTTATGTAGCCGATGGCAAGAATGGTTTGAAAGTCTTGCAATTGACTTCACCTGATAGCCAACCGCGTTTTTATGGCTTTTCACCGGAACCGAAACCGCAATTGATCGCTTGGCGTCGCACTGCCTCGGCGGCCTTGTCGCTGTCGAAAGGTTTGGATCGTGACCGCGCCGTCGATGAAACCGGCAACCAAATTGCCGTGTTCGGACGCATAGGTGCGCGTCCTTTCCTGGCCAAAGAAATGGAAAAACTGTATATGCAGCCTGACGGCCAGATTTGGAAAGTCACCGATACGATACGGATGCAAGACTTTGTCTCTGGAAAGCCTGCCATAACCATGCCGAAAGGAAGCAAGTGAGAGCGTCTATTTCCCTTTCAATGATCGTGCGCATACTCTGCGTGCTGGCGCTGGCAAGCGGTGTTGGCGCTGCCAGCGCCGCTAACGATGCCGTCTTGCCGAATGTGGCCACCGCACAGACGGTCGGCAGCGTCAATTGCGCCAGCAGTACTTGCCATGGCTCGGTCACGCCTTGGCAGGACAGCAATGTCTTGCAGAATGAGTACACCACCTGGGTGCGGCTGGATAAACATGCCAAAGCCTATAACGTTTTGCTTAGCGACAAGTCGCGCAAGATTGCCAGCAGCCTCGGTCTCAAAGAACCGGCGCAGCAAGCCAAAATCTGCCTCGATTGCCATGCCCACAATCCGGCCCCGAAACTGCAAGGCGAACGCCATCGAGTCTCGGAAGGCGTGGCTTGCGAAGCTTGTCATGGCCCAGCCGAAAAATGGATCGCCTCCCATACCGTGGCCGGCACCACCCATGCCGAGAATGTGAAAAATGGCCTGTACCCGACCGATCGTCCGGTCGAACAAGCCAAGCTGTGTTTGTCTTGCCATTTCGGTGATGAAAACCGCTTCGTCACGCACCGCATCATGGGTGCTGGTCACCCGCGCATTTCCTTCGAACTCGAAACCTTCGCCACCATCGCTCCGGCGCATTACAAAATTGATGCCGACTGGCATCAGCGTAAAGGCGAATACGACAGTAACCGGATTTGGGCCATCGGTCAGGCACTCGCGGCCAAACAATTACTCGATACCTTGGTCGATCCGAAACGCGGTCGCGACGGTTTGTTCCCGGAATTGGTTTTGTTTGATTGCCATTCCTGTCATCACCCTATGAGTGAAAAGAAAGCCTCGCCGCGCTTGGGCGTCGGTCCTGGGCGCATGCATTTGAATGACAGCAATTTGTTGATGTTGCGTGCCATCATTGCTGCCGTCGACAAGCCCGGTTCGGCCGCTTTCAATGAGGAAGTCGCGCAATTGCATCGTTCCATCGCCGGTAACAGCAATGCCGATCCGCTGGCGCTGGCGAAACAACTCTCGTCGCACATCGGCCGCTACCTGAATGTTTTAGAGCAAAAGCAATTCGATCCAGCGCTGTTGCGCGAAGTCTTGCGCGCCTTGGTCGCCCAAGCCGCCGCCGGCAGTTATGCCGATTACGCCGGTGCCGAGCAAGCCTATATGTCGATTTCGAGTTTGACCGCTTCGCTGTCGAAACAAGGCGCGCTGACTGGTGTGGCCGACATCAACCGCCGCTTGGCGGCGCTGCGTAAAACCCTGATCAATGAAGAGCGTTATCAGCCCGAGCTGTTCAGTGCCGAACTGAGCGGCTTACGTGGCCTCATTCCTACTCCGGCCAAGCAGGCCAACCATGACTGAACCACTTATGCCCGCACAAGACACGCCCATCTACGATCTGATCATCGTCGGTTCCGGCCCGGCCGGTTTGTCGGCGGCAGCGCGCGCCAGTGCGCTCGGCAGCGCGCATTTGCTGCTCGAAGCCGATACCAAGCACGCTTCCGATACCATCTTCAAGTATCAAAAAGGCAAGCATATCATGGCCGAGCCGGGGATCTTGCCCTTGCGCAGCGACATGAGTTTTAGCGTCGGAAAACGTGAGCAATTGCTCTCGACTTGGGATGCCGAACTGCTCAAATTACAGGTTAATATCGCCTACGGCAAGCGCGTCAATGCCATCGATCGCGATGCCAGTACCCAATTGTTTACCGTGCGCAGCGAAGATGGCAGTACTTATCTGAGCAAGAGCGTCGTGCTCGGCATTGGTTTGCAAGGCAATATACGCAAGACCGGCACACCGGGCGAAGACCATGCGCGCGTGCAGTACACCCTGGCCGACCCCGACGAATTTGTCGGTGAAACCATCATCGTCATCGGTGCCGGTGACGCCGGTATAGAAAACGCGCTGGCGCTGGCCAATCAGAATAAAGTTTATCTGATGAACCGCGGCGATGAATTCGTCTTTTGTAAAGATGGTAATCGCAGCCTGATTTTAGCGGCAGAAAAAAGCGGCAAAATCACTATCTGTTACAGCGCCAATACCGTGCGCATCGAAGACAGTCAAGGCAGTGCGCCGCTGAACTTTGTGTTCAATGGCAAAGAGGGGGAGACCAGCATCCCTTGTCATCGCGTCATCGCGCGCCTCGGTGCCACGCCGCCACGCAAGTTGATCGAAAGTTTCGGCATCGTTTTTCCTAACGCTAACCCCACCTCGGTGCCGGTTTTATCGGAAAGCTATGAATCGAATGTGCCGGGTCTGTACATCGTCGGTGCACTCGGTGGTTATCCGCTGATCAAGCAAGCCATGAACCAAGGCTACGAAGTGGTGCACACCATTCTCGGTCAGCCGGTCGAACCGGTCGACGAGCCGCTGTTGCGCGCCAAATTCAAAGCCTGGAAACCGGCTGCCAGCGTTTCGCTGGTGATCGACAGCATCATGCAGAATGTGCCCTTGTTCAAAGGCATGTCGAAGTTACAGTTGCGTGAATTTTTGCTCGAATCGAATTTACTCACGCCCACCGCCGGCAGCGTCGTGTTCAAGAAATTTGATTACACCAATACCTTTTATTCTGTGGTCGAAGGCTCGGTGGACGTCGAGGTGGTCGGTGCCGATGGCAAGCCGAAAACCATTACGCTGGAACAAGGCAAGTATTTCGGTGAAATGGGTTTGATTTCCGGCCGCCGTCGCAGCGCTACCGTGCGCGCCGGTCAAGCCTGTGTGTTGCTGGAAACACCGCGCCGCTCCATGCTCAAACTCATTTCCGCCGTCGACGATGTACGTGCGCAAATGGACGAAGTCTTCGTGCGCCACGCGATTGCCAATTACATCGGCCCGATGTTGACGCCGGAATCGATCGATGCCCTCATTGCCGGCAGTGTGCAGATGCGGCGCTACAATACCAATGAAGTCTTGTTTCGCGATGGCGACAGTGCCGACGGCCTGTATCTGATACGGCGCGGCTCGGTCACCGTGTCGAAATTGAGCGAAGGCAAGGAACGCATCCTGTCTTATGTGTCGGCCGGCAACTACGTCGGTGAAATGGCCTTGCTCAGCGATGCGCCCCGTTCCGCCACCGTTACCGCCACCGTCATGACGGAAGCCCTGATACTCAATGGCGAATCATTCAAGCAGCAGTTGGCCGCCAACCCCGCCTTGCGCGTGGCGATAGAAGCAAAAACCTTGCAGCGCACCCAGAACAATGTGATGCTCGAGCAAAGCACCGGGCGCGAGAGTGATTTGATGCGCTTCTTGCTAGGTCAAGGCGTCGGTGAAGCGTCTGATGTTTTGCTCATCGATGAGTCGCTGTGCATACAATGTAATAATTGTGAAACCGCCTGCGCCGAAACCCATCAGGGTACCTCACGTCTCAAGCGCGAACTCGGCCCCAGTTTTGCCAACATCCATTTGCCGACCGCGTGCCGCCATTGCGAACATCCGCACTGCATGAAAGATTGTCCGCCCGATGCCATCAGCCGCTCGCAGCAGGGGGAAGTCTTCATCAGTGACGCCTGTATCGGCTGCGGTAATTGCGAACGCAATTGCCCATATGGCGTGATCCAAATGGCGGTGCAAAAGCCGCCGAAAGCCGGCGGTGGTTTATTGTGGACTTTGTTTGGTCTTGGTGCCGCACCGGGTCAACGTCAAGCTGATTATGATCCGAATGCCTTGAAAAAAGCCGTCAAGTGCGATCTGTGCAAGGATTTGTCGGGCGGGGCTTCCTGCGTGCGCGCTTGTCCTACCGGTGCCGCGATCCGTATTTCACCCGAGCACTACTTTAAAAACAATAGCCTGCGCTGAGCCGCGCGCAGGCAGTGGCGATCACAGTTCAAATACTTGATCGTGCAATAGCATACGCGGCCGATGGCGGCCGCTGAAAGCGGCGATTTCGGCGGCGATATGCTCGAATTGCCCGGGTTTGGCATGGGTGACGAATATCTCGACGGCCGCATTCAGTTGCAATAATTCCTGTTCCAGCAAGCTCGGGCACAAATGCTTGGACAACAGCGCCAATTCGCGCTCGGCGTTTGGAAACGCCGCTTCGATAATTACCTGGCGTAAATTCGGCACCGCGTTGAGCGCTTCCCACAGAGCGCTGCAACAAGTGGTGTCGCCGCTGAAGGCCAGACTGGCGCGGCCACTGTCGAGCAAATAGCCAACTGCCGGCACGGTATGCTTGGCTGGCAGGGCGGTGACGCGACGACCACCGCTCAATTCCACCGCCACACCCTCAGTGATCGTGTGAAAGCGCAGAAATGGCTGGCTAGGCGAAGGAATCGTGCTGAAATCGGGCCAGATATGCCAATTGAAAATATGCGTTTGTAACACTGCCAGCGTGGCCGCCGTCGCATGCACGGTCAGAGCGCTGCTGCGTTTATCGCCGACACTGTCTAAAATAAATGGTAGGCAGGCAATATGATCGAGATGCGCGTGCGTGATAAACACATGATCGATTGCCGTCAGCGCCGCCAGCGACAAATCGGCACTGCCGGTGCCGGCATCGATCAAGACATCGTCGTCAAGCAGTAGTGAAGTGGTGCGCAGGGCCGGGCCGCCGATGCCGCCGCTGCATCCTAGTATTTGTACTCGCATCGTGCTGCTCCCCTTGGAAATGTTGTGCCCGTCACGCGCTTAATTTGAAAAATTGCTTGATACTGCTGAGTAATTTTCCATGTTGAACCTGCTCGGGTTTGATATTGACTTCATGAATTTTCAGTAATTCCTGATTGCGTTCGCTCAGCAATGCCGCCATTTCCATGGCCAAATCGGGGCGGCTTTGCATGAGTGCATCAAATACCGGTTTATCTATCCGGTAGCATTCCACATGTGTTTTCGCCGTCACCGTGGCGCGGCGCGGTTCGCCCGTCATCAAACCCATCTCACCGAACACCGTGCCGGCACTGAGCGTGGCCAAGTGGCGTCGCTCGGTGGCGCTGACTTCATAATTGACATCGGCCTGACCGCGCACGAGCAAATACATCCAGTGGCCGACATCGCCTTGTTTCGTCATCACATCATTGCGCGCAAAAATATTTTCCTTTACCGCCGTCGCCACTTGCAATAATTCTTCGCGACTCAGGGTGGAAAACAAATGCACTTGTGCCAGCGTGCGGATACGCGCTTCTATTTTGTCCTGCAATTGGGCGGCGCGGCGTTCGCTGGTATCATTGGCCAGGTTGATATCCATGCATGGCCGACCCATTTCAAAACCCTGACCTTGGCGTTGCAAACAGGCATAAATATGCTGCCGTATTATGGAGTCGGTGCTTTCATCGGCCTGCGGTAAGCTCAACCAATAACGCACCATATACTGGGTGGAACCCTCAGCAAAATCGAGCACCAAACATTGCGGCAGTGGCGATGTGGCGACATGCTCAATATGCGCCGCGCGCAGCGCGCTTTCGATCGCTGCCACCACGAGTTGCGGTGCCACGGCAGCGCTGCTGCTGAAACGCACCACGCGCCGCCAGTTCGGACTATCCGGACTGCTGAAGACTTCAAACTTGGAACGCATCAGTATGCTGTTGGGAATGATCACACGCGAACCATTATTCATCCGCACCGCCGTATGGCGCCAATGCACCTCGACCACGCAACCGCGCACATCATCAATCCGGACCCAGTCACCGATGCGTATCGAATTATCGAGTTGCAGGGCTAAGCCACCGAGAATATTCCCCAAGGTATCTTGCATGGAAAATGCCAAAATACCGGTGATCACGGCCGAGGTCGTCACCACCCCGCTCAAATTCAAGCCGGCGTAACGCAAGCGCAGCAAGCCCCAGACGATGCAGCCCAAGACCAAGACAATATCTTGCAGAATACGCGGCGCTTTGATACGCATGGCCGGCAACAGCAAGCGAAACAGCAGCACACTGCTGAGACGAAGAAACACCAAGCCCCAGCCGATGGTGCTGCATTCCTGCACCAACAAGGCCGCGTCCGACCAACCGAGCAGCGGCATATAACTGGCACTCAGACTAAGCAATACCAGCAGGGCCGATAACAGTAAATTACTTTTCAGTAATTTTTTTCCATCTGTCAAAGTTTTCAATAACAGCAATTGCAATAGCAAGGCCATCACGATCGCCGCACTCAGATCGAGATGATCAGCCAACCAGCCACTCTGAAAAAACGCATACACCATGCCACTCTCCAGAAAGACTGATTACGATTTCTTTTTACCGTGCAATTGCTGACGCGATAATTTGCGCTGTCCCGCTTGCTCATGACGGCGCTTCTGCTGTGGCGTGATCACTTCCAGCGGCGGCACCGCGGTCGGCTTGCGGTTGGCATCGACCGCCACCATCGTGAAGTAACAACTGTTGGCATGCCGAACCTGACGTGCCTGTATATTCTCGGTCACCACCTTGATACCGACTTCCATGGAACTGCTGCCGGTGTAATTGATCGAAGCCAGAAACGTCACCAGCTCACCGACATGGATAGGCTGCAAAAACATCACCTGATCGACCGACAAGGTCACCACATAGCTGCCCGAATAGCGGCTGGCACAGGCATACGCGACACTATCGAGATATTTCAGGATAGTACCGCCGTGAACATTGCCGGAAAAATTCGCCATATCAGGCGTCATCAATACCGTCATGCTCAATTCATGTGGTAACCAACTCGGGGAATTCTGCATCTTTACTCCAGGGGTAGGGGGCAAGGTCTGCCAGGGTAGGTGGCGCGGGCCTTGCTATAATTATTGTTCAGAAGCATACACGTTGGGCATGATGGGCAAGCAAAAAACCAACATACTTGCAGCATTGCCACAACACTGCTTTACATAAACTCTTTTTCCAAATCGACGCTGGAGCGCTGATTCAGATCATTGAAATGCTGTTTCAACCAAGCGCTCGCGCAAGCACGGCCGCGATCCCGCAGCATACATAAGAAATCCCAATCGCTGTCCATTTTGCTGGCGGCCGATAAATCCGACATCGCTTGATCGGCGCGTACCGAATGGATCAAGACATATTTCATTTGTTTCAGGTACTCATCTTTAATCCAGCCATCGTCCATCATTTTCTGGACAAAATACACGGCGCGTAATTCCTTCATCAAGGCCGCATTGAAAGTGATTTCATTGAGACGGTTAGCGATATCGCCGGCCGTCGTCGGCACGCCCGGCCGCTCGATAGGGTTAATATGCACAATCACCACATCGCGTGAATCGGTGTGGTAAAACAGCGGATAGAGCACCGGGTTACCCATGTAACCGCCATCCCAATAATGTTCGTCACCGATCTGCACGGCCTGAAATAATTGCGGCAGACAGGCCGAGGCCAGCACCACATCGGCGCTGATTTCATCCGTATGGAATACCTTGGCCTTACCGGTACGTACATTGGTTGCGCAAATGAAGAGCTTGGTCTGTGCCAAACGGTCCAAGGCTTCGAAATCGACCTGGGCTTCCAATACGGCGCGCAAGGGATTGGCATTGTGCGGATTGAGTTGATATGGCGAAAACGTATCGGTCAGCATCTTCATGCCACTGTGGACCATGGTTTGCAGCATATTGCCGCCAAACAGGGCATCGAACGGTGTCGGTTTGATCGCATACTTCTGACCGGCATCCGAAATGGCTTTCCAGAAATCATGTAATGCAGCCCGTGCGCCATCATTGCCCTTGATCTTACCAAAAGCGTAGACCACGGCATTCATCGAACCGGCGCTGGTACCGGAAATTCCCTCAATCTCTATACGTCCATCTTCAAGAAACTTGTCCATCACCCCCCAGCCGAAAGCGCCATGCGCGCCACCGCCTTGCAAGGCCAGATTAATACTCTTGCGCTCGGCGGTCATCGGTGTTGCTTGGCTTGTTTTTGCTGCTTTCATGCGGTGTTCTTTCACATCAGTTGAACTGGCGTAGGAATCAATGTGGCGGCGCTGCCAAGGCAGAGACAGTCCGGTCAATTATTGCTTAAATGCATACTCGCCGAGTATACCGGAAGCCGTCTTCCTGGTGGCGACTGATCGTCAACCTTATCTGCACAGCAGGGCTATAATCAAGTTTCTCGCCGCGCCACTGCGGCACAACAATTTTATCGGGAGCCAGCAGCATGAAACTATCGAGCGAAGCATTTGAAAACGACGGCCTACTGCCGCCAGCCTACGCCTTCGGCAAGATCGATCCGCAGCAGCACGTGGCGTGGTCGTCGAATCGCAACCCGCCGCTGGCGTGGAGCGATGTGCCGCCGGGTACACGTTCTTTCGTACTGCTGTGTCATGATCCCGATGTCCCTTCGCGTGGCGACGATGTCAACCGTGCCGATCGACAAGTTCCGGCCGATTTGGCACGCGTCGATTTTTTCCATTGGACCCTGATCGACCTGCCTGCCACGCTGCGCCACATCGCCGCCGGTGCCTACAGCGATGGCGTGACGCCACGCGGAAAACCCGGCCCGGAGCTGGCCGACAGCAGCGCGCGGCAAGGCCTCAACGATTACACCGGCTGGTTTGCCGGCGATGCCGACATGGCGGGCGAGTATTTCGGTTACGACGGTCCGTGCCCGCCATGGAATGACAGCATCGAGCACCACTATATCTTCACCCTCTATGCCCTCGATATCGCGCAATTGCCGCTCAGTGATCGCATCGATGGTGCGACGGTGCGCGCCGCCTTGGCCCCGCACATTCTGGCGCAAGCCCAAGTCTGTGGCCGTTACAGTCTCAATCCGGCCTTGTCCGCAGCATAAACGGGCCGGCCCTTGCGCCGGCCGCATTTTCGTATTCGTCCTATAGCTTGCCAAGGCGCTTGCTGATACCGTTGTTGTGATCATCACCAAAGGACAGCGGTATGGATACGCCTGCTCGACGCCCCGTCCCCGTACTTTTTTTGCTCGGTGCCCTGTGCGCGCTCGGCCCGCTGGCACTCGATTTGTACTTACCGGCCGCCGCTGCCTTGGCGCTTGAGTTCGGTGCTGAGCGGCCGGTCGTCGCGTGGTCGGTGGTCAGTTATTTGCTCGGCATGGTTTTCGGTCAATTGTTGTATGGTCCGTTCAGCGACCGCTACGGCCGCAAACCGCCGCTGCAAGTCGGCTTGCTGATCTATACCGTGGCGGCGCTCGGCTGCATGCTGGTCGACCGTGCCGACGGCTTCATTGCCTTACGTGGCTTGCAAGGACTCGGTGCCTGCGCCGGCATGGTGATTGCGCGTGCGGTGGTGCGCGATCTCAGCAGCGGTGCCGCGGCGGCACGGCTGTTTTCACAACTGATGTTGGTCGTCAGCGCGGCACCCTTATTGGCCCCATCGCTTGGTGCTTTCTTGCTGCAGTATGGCGGCTGGCGCGCTTTGTTCGGTGTCATGGCCGGTTTCGGATGGCTTTGTCTGTTGGCGGTACGCTGTGCGATGACAGAAAGCTTGCCGCCCGAACGACGGCTGCCAGCGAGCTGGCGTTTAGCGTTTCGCAATTACGGCCTGCTCATGCGCGATGAGCAATTTCTTGGCTATACCATTTGTAATGGCTTGGTGCAGGCCGGCATGTATGCTTACATCGCCGTGTCGGCACCGCTGTTCATCGAGGAGTATGGCCTGAGCCCGGCGCAGTACGGCGTCTTGTTTGCCGTCAATTCACTCGGCATGATCGTGGCGGCGCAAGTCAATGTGCAATTGATCAAGCACTATGCATTGAGCAACATCGTCTCGAACACGCTGGTGTTTTTGCTCGCCTTGGTCTTGCTCGGCATGCTGACGCTGAGCGATGGGACCCGCTTGCCACTGCCCGTGCTGCTCGGTGGTTTGTTCTGTTTTCTCAGTTGCATAGGCTTGATCGCTCCCAATGCCGCCGCGCTGGCGCTGGCCGCACATGGCGCACGTGCCGGTACCGCCTCGGCCTTGATGGGCACATTATTATTCGCCATCGGTGCCGGCTGCGGCATCGTGGTCAGCCTGTCCGACGCCGGCGCGGACGCTGCTTTGCGGGAGGCGATCGTTATTGTCACGATTGCTGCTGCCGCGCTCGATTGTTGGATGCGCTGGCCGGGCGTCACGCCTCCTCATGCTTGAGACGCGCCGGCCAGCGACAGCTTATTTCTTCTTCAAACAGTCGGCAAAGAATTTTTCACCGCGACGATATAAATCAAACACGCTGACATCACGATTGAAACCATGGCCTTCCTCGGCATACACTTTATAGTCGAGTGACTTACCGGCTTGGCTCATCGCATCACGCATTTTTTCTCCATGAATCAAGGGTACGCGGCGATCATCCGAACCCATGCTCAACATAATCGGTCCACGGATGCGCTGGGCATTTCTGGCAGGCGAACGCAATTCGAACAGCGCGGCATCGGCCTTGGCATCGCCCACCCATAAGCCGAATTCATTGGCAAAATAACCGCCGGTCGCCACATCACCGGCTTCGGCCGTGTCAGACCAAGTGACACTTTGCAATAAGCCCAAATCGGAGACTGCCACACTGGCATCGGCGCATTGCCAGAGCTCAGGATTTTTTACCATCCCTTGTAATGATGCATAGCCGCCATAACTGCCGCCCAACAGTCCCATCCTCTGCTTATCGACTATCCCTTCTTGGACCAGGAACAAGGCCCCGTCGGAGAGATCGTCTTGCATGGTGCCACCCCATTGCTTCCAGCCAGCCAAGTAATTTTTTCGCCCAGAACCGACCGAGCCGCGTGGTTCTAATTCCAACACCGCATAGCCGCGCGAGGCGAAAAATTGCGCTTCCGGCCAGCGTCCCCATGATTCGCTATGGTAGCCGCGTACCATCGGGCCGCCATGGACGTTGACAATCAGCGGCAGATTTTTGGCTTCAGTATGGCGCGGCGTAGTCAGGTAACCGTAAATCGGCAGGCCATCGCGCGCTTTGAAGGCGATCGGTTTGCGCTCAGCCATCAGGGCCGGCACCACCCAATCGCGTTCCTTGAGTAAAAACTCCAGCGATTTTTTTTCCGCATCATAGAAATAATAGCTGCCCGCATCCACATCCGAACTCGCGCGTACCAAAGCCTTACTACCGTTTTCACTGATGCGGATGGTGTTGTAACTCGCTGGTAACGTGGCATCGATGGCGGCAGACATGGCCTTATTCGGACTCTCACCGAACCACACCCGTGTCGGTGTCAAGCCTTGATACACCAGACCATAGACGCGCCGATTTTTCGGATCGGGATCGCGTATCAGGCGTGCATCGGCCGATTCGCCGTCGACATCAAACACCGCATCCTCGGCCACCACTGCACCAAATTGCTTGCTCGTGGTATCGTATTTATACACCGCCATTTTGTCTCGGCCATCACGATTGCTCGCGACGTAGAGGGTGCGGTCATCATTATCAAAGCCGAGAATATGGTAGCTGACGCCATCGTTGTAACTCGATGACTCAAACAATTTTTCCCATTTATCGGAATTGACTGGCAAATGCCAGTAAGTCGTCATTTGGGCTTGGCCTTGCGCTACTCGCAACTCTTCGCGGATGGCGATGCGCGGACGATCTTTGGTATCGAGTACCCAGCCGCTGGTACGCCCCGGTGAATCAAAACTGAGGAATTGATGGCGACGGGTTTTGAAATTGAATCGATACACATCTTCGAATTCGCGGCTACGGCCATTCATCGTCACCATGGCAATCGGTGAATCCCCGCCTTCATGACTGAGAATGCTGGTGATATGGATAGCATTTTTTTTATCGCCATTGGTGCTCTCGAGTTCCTGCACCTGCGCTTGCTCGACATCGTAATAATACGCACCCTTGTAATTGAAACGACCGGAGGCATCCTGGCCATCGGCCACCTTAAAGAGTAAAAATTTATTCCCTACCCATTCCAGCGAAGCCACATCGAAGCGCTCCGAACTGGTGATGATTTGCGCCTTGCGTGTGGCGATATCGATCAAAATCAAAT
The DNA here is from genome assembly GCF_035019605.1 of Undibacterium sp. 5I2. Taxonomy (NCBI): domain Bacteria; kingdom Pseudomonadati; phylum Pseudomonadota; class Betaproteobacteria; order Burkholderiales; family Oxalobacteraceae; genus Undibacterium; species Undibacterium sp. 5I2. The sequence continues at coordinate 41,060 of NZ_JASJVS010000037.1, forward strand.
TGCCGCGGGTTTTTAATGGCACCACGGCCGCCAGTGTCTTCCCATCTGGCGATAAGCTCAAACTACGATAATCGACGCGCTTGAAAAATACTTCCACCGGAATATCGGCGGCCGATTGATACGCAGTCGCGGCCATACTCGCCGCTGCCCATGCCGCCAATACCGCTGTCGCAAGGGCGCGACGTACTGTTCGATTCACATACATTGCCTGTCTCCTGAAAAAATCGGGAGCCTGCGCTCCCGACCAATTAGCTTACTTGAAGGTGTATTTGAGCGTCGCTCCGAAGCGGCGTCCGAACGGATTCGAGTAACCCGGGTTATACGGGAAGGAACCGTTATTGAGTGCGCTCCTGGCATCGAACGAAGGGCTGGCATTGAAAATATTTTGAACGCGTAAGCTCAGCTCGATGTTTTTAAAACCCTTATAACCGGTGAACCAATTGAATTGCGAAAAATGCTGGATCTGGCAATACGACTGCGAACCGCCGTAAATTTTATCGAGCTGGCAGGTATCTGTCGGTGAAGCGTTGTAGCTGTAACCCGAGGTATAGGTCATGGCCACTTCATTGGTCCACGGGCCTTTTTCCCAAGCCACGGCCACATTGCCACGGAAACTAGGCTGATCGTAAGTACCGTTGTAATTGACGGTAGGGCTGTCCGGGAACGGTGTGCTCATATACTCTTTAATGAAATTGAGTTGTGAACGGAAATTCAGCGTACCTTTGTCGCCCAAATGGGCTTTCCCTTTGAAATCAAGATCGATACCGCTGGTACGGGTTTTACCGATATTAATGTAAGGCAGAGAAATCGCTGAAATATCGCCGTTGGCATCGCGTTGCGTGATGAATTTGGCAAAATTCGGATCATTTTGATTGGTCAGCAAATAGTTAATATCCAAGGAACTGATTTCATTGGTGCGCTCGATCCGGTAGTAATCAAGCGTGATGCTGTAATCCTTGATCGGTTCCCATACCAAGCCAGTGGTGAAGCTGTTCGATTTTTCCGGCATCAGGTTTTGATTACCAGAAATATTGGCCAGCACCGATAAATTACACGCCGTTTCGGTACCGGTTACGCAGCGTGCCGGATCGGTAATCCCGTTGTAATACCCAACCGAAACAGCCGGCGACACTTCCCGAAAATTCGGTGCACGGAAACCGCGTGCCGAGGTGGCACGCCATACCAAGTTAGGCAAAATATTCCATTTGATGCCCAACTTCGGTGTCACCGAGGTACCGCCGACACTGTAATTATCGTAGCGACCAGCGGCTGAAATTTCTACCGTTTTCAACACCGGCAGATTGATTTCTGCATACGCCGAAGAGGTCGTGCGGCTTTCCGTCGGCAATGCTGGCAAACCACCGGATCCGAATACATTACCGCTGGCAAATTGTGGATCATCGATATCGCTGGTGCTTTCACGACGATACTCAACACCGGCAGCCAAGCCGGCCGAGCCGCCCGGCAAACTGAACAATTCCGAATTACTGACTTTAAAATCGATGAAATTCGATTTGTTTTGACCGCTGCGCTGCAAGTTCGGGGAAATCGCCGCCAACACCGAGGGCGCATTCGCACCACCCGGAACATAGCTGCCGTTGGCCAGCGCCGCCTCCATCTGATCCGTCAAAATCAAACCGGTCGAGTTGACTGTTGCCTTACTGCTCAGATAACCGATGGCGCTGTCGTATTCCCAATTTCCCAACACACCTTTGAAACCGCCGATCAAGCGCGTTTCGGTATCGGTCACAGCGATGCGACGTTGACCCAAATCACCAGCGCGGTACAAATAGCTATTCCCACCGGCTTGCAACTCACTATTGTCATTATTGTAATAAAACTGCGGATCAAAATGCAAATCGGTATTGATTTGCGTCACGCCTGCTTCAAAGAAAAAACTGTGATTGGCATTGATTTCATAGGTCCCGCGCGTAAACAAGGAATCGCGCGAAGACTTGGGAACGGCAGCCGTACTGTCAAAGCTATCGAGCACACAGCGCGTGGTGCCGCTACGCACCGCTAAATTGGCCGGATTACACGGGCCATTCGAGACAAAGCCGGCCGGGGTAGAGATATTGCCCGGATACGAATACGAACTGCGCCGATCGCCGCGGCTAAAGCCCATGCCGCGATAATCCTGAGTATGATAGGCATTGATATCGCGCATCAATAATTCAGATTGATCATTGTGTTCGTAACTGCCGAAGACATTGAATTTATCGGTGGTGATATCCCCCATGCCATAGCTGAGATTGACCGTGCCATTACTGCCTTTGCCATTCTGATTGGTCAACCCGCTGACACTGACTTCGGCACCGGTATAGTCTTTACGCAACCAGACATTGATTACCCCGGCAATCGCTTCGGAGCCATAAATTGCCGAAGCGCCATCGAGCAAGACTTCGATACGATCGACCGCACCGACCGGGATACTATCGAGATTGGCGAACTGCGATTGAAAACCAGTCAAACCGTACTGAGCAATACGACGACCGTTCACCAACACCAGCGTGGCACCACTGCCCAAACCACGTAAGGAGGCGGTTGACGCGCCGGGTGAAAAACCATTGTATTCCACGCCGCTCAAGGAACCGGTATTATTCGAGGAAATACTTTGTATGACACTCGACAAACTGCTGGCACCGGAACGTTCAATTTCCGCTCGACTGATAATCTGTATCGGCGAGGCCGTTTCGGTATCGACACGCTTGATGTTAGAACCGGTGATTTCCACCTTCTGGAGTTTATTGTTCTCGCTCTCTGTTTGTGCTTGCGCATACCCACTCAGCAACAGGGTGCCGGCGATGGCACTGAGGGCAATCCGAACACACAGGACATTCTTTTTTTCTGGAAATTGCATTGATGAAATTCCTTGAACATGACTAGACAATGAGCGAGGCGAAGTGAGAACGCCTGAGCTGGCTTTTGGGGGAGAGATTGTTTTTCCGCTTCCTGCCTGATACTCGAAATCTGTAATGGTCTAATGTTTACGGACACCTCAATAGGAGGAATAATTACCTAAACGAGGAAAATAAAGATGACTGGGA